>JAOPXC010000127.1 GCA_025965335.1 Nocardioides sp.
ACGGTGGGGTACCTGGGTCGCGCCCTCGCCCTGCCTGCCGCGGGGGGCACCGGGAAGACCAGCACCATCGCCAAGCTGATGAGGCGGCCGGGGTTCAGCTTCATGGGAGACGACTGGGGTTTCGTCACCCTGGACGGGCGGCTGCTCAACTACGAGAAGCCCATGTTCATCAAGCCGCACCACCGGCCGATCTACCCGCACCTGTTCCAGGGGTCACGCAAGCCGCTGGTCCCGATCAGGCTGTCGAGGCCCCTGGGCCGCTTCACCACGGTGGTGCACCCGCACATCGTGAAGTACCCGAAGCTGGCCGACCTGTCTCGACGGATGTCGCCCGAGCATCGGATCGTCACCGCTCGGCAGGCCCTCCCGGGCGTCAGCGTCACCCAGAGCGCTCCGCTGCTGTTGTCGGTCTTCGTCGAACGGTATGAGGGTGCTCGGACCCGGGCCGCCGAACGTGACACCGAGTGGATGGTGCAGCGCATGCTGGGCAACTTCAACATCGAGATGCCCGGCTTCTCGCGTGAGGTGCTCGCCGGCCTGGCGGCGACTTCACACCTGTCGCTCGGCTCCTTCTTCGAAGAGAAGGCCAGGGTGCTCGCCGGGGCACTGGCGGGCGTCCCCTGCTTCGTGCTGCAGGTCCCAACCGTTTACACCCCTGACGTCGCCTCCGACGACATCGTCGGCGTGGTCGAGGATCTGCTCAGGACGATGGTCGAAGCGGGCCAGGTGCCGCCCGAGGTGAGCCTGGCATGAGCGGCACCGATCCCGCTGGTTCCGACGCCCGTGTCCTGCAGCGGCTGACCGCCGTGGTGCCCGTGCGCAACGGCGCGGCCCTGCTGCCTGGTTGTTTGGGCGCCCTTCGCCGCAACGGCGTCGGCCACGTCGTCGTCGTCGACGGCATGTCCTGCGACCGGTCCCGGACGATCGCCGTCGACCATGGGGCAGTGGTCGTCAGCGACGAGGGGCGCGGCCTTCCGTACGCGCGCACCTTGGGGACCCGCATGGCGACCACTGACCTCGTACTGCTCGTCGACGTGGACGTCGTCTTCCCCGACGGCGCCGTCGCGGCCCTGGTCCGCGAGTTCCTGGCAGGTGGGTACGCCGCCCTCCAGGCTGGGCAGGAAAGCGTCGGCGGACCCGGTTACTGGGGGCGGGCTCTGGCCCACCATCACCGCACCGGCCTCAGCCGGCACTGGTTCGGTCTGGTTGCCACGGTGTTCGAGCGCGATGAACTGCTGTCCATCGGCTTCGATGACGAGTTCCGCTCAGGGGAGGACATCGAGCTGCGGTGGCGGTTACGCGCCTCGGGGCGGCGCACGGGAGTGTCTCGGGCTGTCGTGGTCCAGCACCGGTTCGCGGGGGACGACTTCGCCTTCGCCAAGGACCAGTTCCTGATGGACGGGGCAGGCCTCGGCCTCATGGTCAGGCGGAAGGGCCTGCGCGGCCTGCCGCTCGCGTTCCTGCCGGCCGCGGCCGCGTCACGTGGGATGGTGCTCAGCTCCGTCCGCGGCGAAGGTCGGTGGGTCCGGTACTACGGAGCGTTCGCGTGGTGGAACTACGTGGGCATGGTGCGTGGGGCTCGGACATGACCGTGTCGGGGACGTCGCCGTCGGCTGTCGACACGAGGTCGCTGTCCCGGGCCTCGGTCCTGATGGTGCTCGGCAAGGCGTTCCAGATGGGGTTCGGGTTCCTGTTCTGGATCGTGGCGGCACGGTTGACGAGCGTGGCAGGCATGGGAACCGTGGCCGCCACGGTGTCGGCGGTCATGCTCGTCACGCAGATCGGCCTGCTCGGCGTCGGGGCGACGATGATCGTCTCGATCGGACGTGGAGAGCCGGTCGGTCAGGTCCTGGACACCGGCTTCACCGTCGTGACCGCGACCAGCCTTCTCGCTGCTGGCGGCTACGTGGCTTTCACCATGCTGGGCAGGGGCGACGTCGCCACGACGCAGTCCGCCACCCCGTTCCAGGCCATGTTCCTCGTGGCGGCGGTCTGCGGCACCGTCGCTATCTGTCTCGATCAGGCAGGCATCGCGCTGGGCCGACCGTCGGGGACCGTGGTGCGCTACGTGCTCGGCGGCGTGGTGATGTTGGGCGGTCTCGCGGCGGCCGCGGCGGCGTCCCGAGGAGACCTGAGCACCGGCACGGTCTTCGGCGTCTGGACCCTCAGCTCCGTCGTCATCTGTGTCGCCGGAGGGTGGCAGCTCAGTCGCTGGGTTGGCTACCGCTACCGCGGCCGGGTCCGCATCGACAGCCTGCGCCGTCATCTCGCCGTGGGGGTGCCGAACCATCTGCTGACCCTGACCGAGCGACTTCCTGCCCTGCTGGTCCCGCTCCTGGTGGCCTACCTGGTCTCACCGGAGGCCACGGCGTACTGGTACCCCGCCTGGATGTTGGCGTGGGTCGCCTACACGGTGCCGATCCAGGTGGGTCTGGTGCAGTTCTCCGAGGGGGTGCGACGACCCGGCGACCTCCGGAGGACCCTGCGGTCGGGGTTCGTCTCGGGTCTCGCCCTGGGTGGTCTCGCCGCGGTGCTGCTGGCGGTCCTCGCGCACCCTTTGCTCGCACTCATCGGTGCCGACTACGCGGACTCCTCGGCCACCGCGCTTCGGGTTCTCACCCTGGGCATCATCCCCTTCACGGTCTGGCAGTCCTACAACGCACGCTGCCGGGCGGCCGGGCTGGTCCGAGAGGGGATCATGGCCGGGCTCGTCCTGGCCGGGATCATTTGCCTCGCCACGGTCTGGGCGGCGCCGCGGGGATCCACGGCACTCGCGGTCGCGTGGGTGGCGAGCTCGTCCCTGGGAGCGGTCTGGGCCGCTCGGCGGCTGACCCGCCGAGAGCTCATCCGATGACCGACGTCGCGGCTCGTCGAATGACAGACGTCGCGCTGAAGGCCCTGCCGCGACCGGGGGTGGACTTCGGGATCGGTGCCCTCGGGCTGCTGTGCGGGGTCGTGGCCTTCTGGTCGACCACCGGGGTGAACCCGACCGAGGTGGGCGACGGTGGGCTGGCACCGGTCCTGCCGCCGATCTTCTGGGTGGCAGTAGTGGGGCTGAACCTCGCCTTCGTCCTGTCCCTGGGGCGTCGAGTCTCCTCCTGGCTGTCACCCACCCTGGTCGCCGGGCTGGTGCTCCTGCTCTACGCGCCCGCCGGCGTGGTTGGCGAGGTCCCGCGCAACGCCGTGTCGTGGCGTCACCTCGGCGTCGCCGACGCCATGGCGAACGGCGTCTTCAACCCGCGTATCGACGTCTACTTCAACTGGCCCGGCTTCTTCCCCGGCCTGGCCACGTTCGTCCATGCCACCGGCTTGCCGCCCTTGCAGGTGGCGGCGTGGGCGCCGGTGGTGAACATCGCGCTCTGGTCGCTGGGGGTCGTTGCCGTGCTCCGCGCGCTGACCCGGGACAAGGACGCCATCCTGTTGCCGCTGTGGCTCTTCCTGATCGGCAACTGGATCGACCAGGACTACCTGTCACCGCAGGCGCTGGGCTTCCTGCTCCATCTCGTCATCCTCGCGTTGGCGCTCTGCGTCCTCGGTGCCACAGTCCAGGGCGGAGCACCCGGTTGGCGGGGTTTCTGGCGCGTCGGGACCCGTGTGCCCGAGCACGATGACGGGCGTCTGCGACGTCTGACGCTCGGGGTGGTGCTGCTGCTGAGCGTCGCGTTGGTGTCCAGCCACCAACTGACGCCCGTGGTGCTCGCGTTCTCGCTGCTCGGTCTCGTGGTGGTGCGCCGTTCGTGGGCGCCGCTGCTGCCGGCGATCCTCGGTCTGTTGGTGGTCCTGTGGATGCTGTACCCCGCAAGCACGTACCTGATCGGACACCCGGTGTTCGCTTCCGACCAGGCGGGCGTTGTGCAGGCCAACCTGACGGGGCGAATCGTCGGGTCTCCCGGACACCTGGCCATCCAGGAGGTGCGGATCGCCCTCACGATCGGCTTGTGGGTGCTGGCGGCGGTCGGCATGGCGCAGAGCTGGCGGGCCGGTCGGCGCGACCTCCGACCCTACGTCCTGGCCATCGTCCCGTTCCTCATGCTTCCCATCCTCAACTACGGCGGGGAGATGCTGCTGCGGGTCACGCTCTTCTCGCTGCCGTTCGTGGCCTTCTTCGCCGCCCGCCCACTGGCGAGCCTCCGACCCCGGTGGCCGCGCAGGGCTGGAAAGCTCGGACTGCCCAGCACGGCACGAGCCCTGGTCCTCACCTTGCTCCTCTCGGTCCTGTGCGCGGCGTCCGTCACCGCGAGGTACGGCAACGCTCACTTCGACACCTTCACCGACAAGGAGGTGAAGGCGGTCGGTGCGCTCGGTCGCCTCGCTCCCGTTGGGAGCGTCATCGTCTCGGGTGCGGCGTCGACGCCGTGGGCCTCGCAGGACTACAGCGGCTACACCCGACGCTCGGTCCAGTCCCTCTGCGAGGTCGACTTCGCGCCGGCTGCCTGTGTGCAGACCCTCCGCGACCTGGCCGATCACGAGGCATCCACCGGGGGGATCACGCTGTTGCTCACCCGCGGGAACCAGGCATCGCTGGAGATGCAGGGACAGATGTCTGACGACGAGTTCGTGCGCTTCGAGGCAGGCATTCGCGACCTTGCGGGCACCAGGTTGCTCTTCGCCAACCGGGACGCCCGCATCTACCACCTCGGCCCCGTAAGCCGGACCCCCACGAGGGAGTGACCCGTGAAGCTCGAGGACCTTCGACCCGCGACCTGGCAGGCGCGGCTGGGGCAGATGGAGCGCTCATCGGCCGGCCTGGCCGGTCTGGGCGTCCTGATGCCGTTGCTGGCGGCGATGCAGCCGGTCCAGCCGATACGCGCGCTCGCGGCAGCCAGCGTGCTGATGCTCCTGCCGGGCATCGCCGTGGCCAGACTTCTGCGCCTGGATGATGCCATCCTGTTCCTGGCGGTGGCGCCGTCGGTCAGCCTCGCGCTCACGGTACTGACGTCCACGGGTCTGATGTACGCCGGCATCTGGAGCTGGCAGCTCACGCTGGTGCTCCTTGGAGTCGTCACGGCGGCCGTGGCGGCGGTCACCGGCCTGGCCGACGTCCCGTCATGACCGCGGCCGCGGTGGCGCTGGTCGCGCTGATCGGCTGGCTCTTCGGACTGCAGGCCCTGCTGGTGGGCCGCGACCGGAACGCCTGGCCGTCCCGCGCGGTGCGCGTGACGACGGCCGTGCTCGGCGGCGGAGCGGCCCTGTTGGTCGTGCCGCAACTCTACGGCGACGGTGACCGGCCCGGCCGGGGGCCTGACCTGACCGCGGTGGCGCTGATCGCGTTGATCGGCTGGTTCATCGGACTGCAGGCCCTGCGGGTGGGACGCGACTCGAACGCACCGCCGTCCCGCGCGGTGCGCGTGACGACCGCAGTGCTCGGCTGGGGAGCGGTCCTGCTGGCCGTGCCGCGCCTCTACCTGATGTTGACCTGATGGACACCGGCGAGTGGTATTTCGTCAGCGACCTGCACCTGAACGGAGACCCGGGGTCGCGTGACGTCGACGGCGCCCTCCCTCGCTTCCTCGCCAATGTGGTCGGCGCGAGCACGTCGGGTCGCCGCAACCTTGTCCTGCTGGGCGACACGTTCGACCTGCAAGGACCGGTCCGCCAATCGACGGCAGCGGTTGCCGAGAGGCTGATGTGCCTGGCCGACGCGCACGCCGGGATCCTCGACGCCCTGGCTACTTGCGTCCGCTCGGGCATCGTGTTGCACGTGGTCGGCGGCAACCACGACATCGAGCTGACCCGCCCCGCCGCGACGGCGCTGTTCACCACCCTTCTCGGCCTGGAGGTCGGCCACCCGGGCGTCCGGTTCTCGCCATGGGTCGTCCACGAACCCGGGATCTTCTACGCCGAGCACGGCAACCAGCACCACGACCTCAACCGGATGCCCACCGTGCTCTCGGTCCGAGAGCGCGGCGATGGTCAGGAAGAGCTACCTGTGCCGCCATTGGGCGCCGCCTCCCGGGCCTCCCCGCGGTGCTCCGGGGAGGGCGCGGCGGCGGTCCGGCTCGCACGATCCCTCCGGTCCACGCAACGTCACGAACGGATGGCGCAGACGTCGTGGTACCAAGGTCTCCTGGACCGCGAGGCCGCCGGTCTGGGCCTGAGCAACCAGGCGCTCGCCGACCTGGCGGCCATGTCCAGGTTCGGCGCGGCCAGGGCCCTGGCCGCAATTGCCCGGCGGACCGTCGAGCGACGCGTCGGAGTCGAGCGCCCCGGCACCTACCTGGCTCCTCGTGCCGCAGCGATCCACCGCATCCTGACGCGGCACGGGTTGCCGGCGGCGGCGTACGTGTTCGGGCACAACCACCGGGCCGAGCGGCTCGACCTGCCGGACGCACCGGCCGCCGTCTACCTGAACGCGGGCACCTGGTGCACCGAGGTCCGTGGCCGCGGCCCAGACCAGGTGGACCGGCAGCTGTTCCCGTTCGTGCGGATCGCCGCCACCCCCGGTGGCGTCGACGCCGACCTGCTCTTCTGGAGGCCGTTCCGCTGAGGAGCTGTTCCGCGACGCCGGTTCCCGGCCCCCTTTGCTGCGGGAGTGCTCCCGCCGCCGTCCCGGACGATGACCGAACCATGACCTCAATTGCGTAGTCCCTCTCGTACAAAGTCCCGTGTCGGCTCGGGAACGCGATGCGTAGCGTCGCTCCAGTAAGCGTGGCGGCACTCCGGCAAAGGAAGTGCCTCCTTCCCAGACCACCCCGGAGCGAGGCACAAGCCCTCACCGATCGTGTGTGAGCCAGTGCCTCTGCAGCTCCGCGGCACCGCCGATCGGTGAGGAGCGACCAGGCGAAGAGCGGGTGGAGGCGACCAGTCCGAGTTGACGGGATCAAGGATGATGGACAACGCGGTGCACGGCAGGAGCTGGGGCGGTAGAGCACTCCTCGCCCGGTGGGTCGAGCGGGCGGTGCGCGGATCGACGCCGCCATTCGGGCGACGTGCCTCGTCTCGGACGCGTGCGTCGGGGCTGACAGCCGCGGTGCTGCTCGTCGCGAGTGTCCTGATGGTTCCGTCTGCGGCACAGGGCGCACCAGGTGACGTGGGTTCGGAGGGGCCCTCGCACGCGGGCACGGGAACGCCAACGGGCACCAAACGAGCCGAGAGCGTGCTCTGGTTCAACGACGGCTACTGGTGGGGCAACCTGTGGGACACGGGCTCCTCGGACTTCCACATCTTCCGGTTCGAGGCCGCGACGACTCAGTGGGTCGACACCGGGGTGGCCACCGAGCCGCGTGCGAACACCCACCACGACGTGCTCTGGGACGGGACCACCCTGTACGTCGCAAGCCACCTGTTCGTGAACGACGGCGTGCCGGCTGCTTCCGGTTTTCCGAGCACCATGCGCCGGTACAGCTACAACGCCACCACGAACACGTACACGCCGCTGGGCTCGTCGCAGATCAACAACTACAAGACCGAGACGCTCAGCATCGACAAGGACACGACGGGCCAGCTCTGGGCTACCTGGCAGCAGGGAAACCAGATCTACCTCAACAACACAGGAACGGACGGGACAGCCTGGGGGACCCCGTTCCCAATCCCCGGCGGGGACGTGTCGCTGGACGACACCTCAGCCCTGATCGCCTACGGGCCGAGGATTGGGGTGATGTGGAGCAGCCAGGGCACCTCAGCCCCCGCGTCGAGCGACGGTTTCTACTGGAGCGTCCACAGTGACGGAGCGAGCAGGACCTCCTGGAGCGCACCCAAGGGGATCACGACCGGGCCGAGAACGGGCGACGACCACATGAACCTCAAGTGGCTCGACTCCTCCGGGGGTCGGGTCTTCGCCGCAGTGAAGACCTCGTTCACCAGCTCCGCCCAGCCGCTGATCCTGCTGCTGGCGATGGACAGCGCCGGCTCGTGGACGCAGAAGACGATCGCCACCGTCTCCGAGTGCCCCAACCGGGTGATCGTGCTGATCGATGAGGGCGCCCAGCGGCTCCGCACGTTCGCCACCTACCCCAAGCCCAGCGGCACCACGAACGCAGGTGCCTGCAACTCCTCCGGTGGTGCGATCTATGAGAAGTCCACTCCTCTGAACAACATCAACTTCACGACCGCCAAGACGGCGCGGATCGTCGACGCCGACCAGTATGTCCACAACGTGTCCTCGACGAAGCAGAACCTGAACAACGCGCGGACCGACGGCGCGAGCACCACGAACAGCGGCCTGATGGTCATCGCTGACGTTGGCTCGACCTCGACCTACTGGTACCACTACGAGAGCGGTGGGACGACACCGCCGCCGCCCGACACCACGCCGCCCGACACCACCATCACGGCGGGACCGTCGGGCACGGTGACCAGCACGACTGCGCAGTTCAGCTTCACCTCCACCGAGGCGGGGTCGTTCGAGTGCCAGCTGGACGGCGCTGCCTACGCCCCGTGCACGTCGCCCGCGACGTACACGGGACTGGCGGCCGGATCACACACCTTCAGCGTCCGGGCCACGGACGCCGCCGGCAACACCGACGCCACCCCGGCGACCCGCACGTGGACGATCGGCGCGACCGACACGACGCCGCCGGACACCACCATCACGGCGGGTCCGACCGGCACCGTGACAACCACGGGAGCGACCTTCCAGTTCTCCTCCAGCGAGAGTGGTTCGACGTTCGAGTGCCAGCTGGACGCTGCCGCCTACGCCGCGTGCACGTCGCCCACGACGTACACGGGACTGGCGGCCGGATCACACACCTTCAGCGTCCGGGCCACGGACGCCGCCGGCAACACCGACGCCACACCGGCGACCCGCACGTGGACGATCGACACGACGTCGGCCGGTGGGATCGTGCGCAGCTCGTTCAGCACCGCCGTGAACACGACCGCCGCGACAACCCTTCGGATCGCGACGCCGAGCGGTGTCGTGGCGGGTGACGTCCTGGTGAGCTGTGTGTCGCTCAACGGCGGGTCCATCGGCTCAGCGGGTGTGCCGGCAGGCTGGACCCAGCTCGCCGCGCAGACCTCGCTGGCAAACCCGAAGGTCTACGGCTATTACAAGGTCGCGACCAGCACCGAGCCGGCGAACTACGCCTGGACGACCTCCTCGGTCCCCAGTGGCGGTGTGATCGCCCGATACTCCGGTGCTACCGGCCTGGACACCGCGGCGACCTCGGCCTCGGGCGCCGCTGCCGCCTCCGGCACCGTTGGGCAGGTGACGACGACGACGGCGAACGCCATGCTCGTGGGCTGTATGAGCGTCAATTCCTCCTCGGTGACGCTCTCCTCACCGGCCGGGATGACACAGGTCGCCGAAACGGGCGACCGGCGCTTCGAGCTCGCCGACGGACTCCAGCCGACGGCCGGGCCGAGCGGCACCAAGACGTGGACCTTCAGCGCCGCCCGCGAGTGGGCCGGCTGGCTGGTCGCGCTGCGCTCGCGCTGACGAAGTTGTGGTCGGCCCGGGCCCAGCCGGCTGCAACCAGGCGGTTCACGGGACGGGTTGAGCGAGCCAGTAGTCCAGGCGCTCGGCCATGCGACCCGAGTCGACGAGCTCCCGCACCCAGGCGTTGACGCAGCCGCGCCAGGCCTCGTCGTTCTTCGGAAGGCCGAACGCGACATCGAACGGGTCGATCACGTCCCCGGCGGAGGCCCGCTCGCCCATGACGCGCCCCTGCAGGCCGATGGCGGCGAGCGGCGTATGGGTGAACTTCTCGAAGACGACGCCCATCGCGGCCGCGTCGGTCATCGTCGTGTCGGCCTGGTGGTCCGCGAGGTATTCGTGAAGCAGCAGTCGCCCGCGTAGTGGCGCGTCGGTCGCCTGCGCCTTCGGGATGTACTTCTCCGCCAGCAGGCGCTGGGCAGTACCGAACCCGTACACGAAGCGGACGTCCGGGCGGTTCAGGTCGTCGATGGTCTGGTAGGGCGAGTTCGCCAGGACGTAGAACAGCTGGCCGGCCCGGTAGTAGGGCATCGAGAAGTCGATCAGCTGTTTGCGTTCGTCAGTCACGAACAGCTGCGCGCCGACGATGTCGGCCTCACCCGTGGCCACCGTGGTCGGCAGGACATCGTAGGAGTACTCCGTTATCTCGAAGTCCACGCCGAGGATGGTCGCCAGCTCGGCGGCGTTCTGCGCCTCGACGCCCGCCCAATCGCCGCTCTTGAGCCTGAACCCGAAGGGGGGCGTAACACCGATCGCCCAGAACAGCGCACCGTCCTGCTTGATCCGGTCGATGGTCGGGGACGACACGTCGCAGGCGTCCCGGACCGCCTGGGGGACGTCGGTCTGGATGGGAGGGGGAGAATACTGACCGATGCCCGCGTTCCCGAACGCGGCTGCTTTGTCCGCGCCGCCCCCGCCACACGCGGCGAGCGAGACCGCTGAAAGCGTGAGCGTGCTCAGCACGACTGCCAGCTGTGGTCGGCTCCATCCACGGCCCTGGCCGGCGTGTTCATCGCGGACTCCAGAGCCTCGTCGAGTCACGCCCTCTCCCTTCCTGAACCCGTCGGGGACCCGGATCCCCGACGAAGTTCGAAGAACGCGGCGACCATGAGACCCCGTGCCCGGCCCCGATCGCGTGCCCGGGTGGGCTTCGTTCGCCTGCTCAGAGGTGGTCAAATCGCCGAACAACACGTTAGCCTCGAGTGAAGGGTTAGGTGAAGTGCGACGCGGGTTGACTGGCCGGATGGTCGTCGCGAGCGGTTTGCTTGCGATTCTCGTCGGCACGGCCTTCGCCGCCCTGCTCGTCGCAATCACGAACTTCCGCGCGGCGACCGACCACAGGCGTGACACGCGCGAGGAACTCGTCGCCGCCGAAGCGCTCGAGAAGCTCGTCATCGACCTCGAGACCGGGCTGCGCGGTTTCGTCATCACCCGCGAGGAGCGCTTCCTCGAGCCGTGGACCGCCGCGCGAGCTGCCCTGCCGGAGGCGGTCGGCACTCTCGAGCGCCTGGCCTCCGACAATTCCCTCGAGCTGGCCCGGGTTCGACGAATCGTCCAGGCGGTCACGGCGTACGTCCAGCAGTACGCGGTGCCGCTCGTGGCCGCTGTGCGACGCAACGACGCGTTCGCGCACAGCGTCGAGGCCACCGATGCGGGTAGGCGGCGCATCGACGCGCTGAGGGGTAGCTTCGACAGGTTCAGCCAGGCGGGGCGCGCCGATCTCGACGCGCGCGAGACCGCCGCCGACGAAGCCGCATCGCGCGCCACGGTCGCCGCGGGCCTGGGTGTTGCAGGGTCGATCATCCTGATCTTCGCCTTCACCGGCTACCTGGCGCGGGTCATCGTCCGTCCGCTTCGCCGGGCGGCGCTGATGGCGGAACGACTCGCACGTGGGGATCTGGACGCGCGCTTGGCCGAGACCGACGTCGCCGAGATCGGAGCCCTCGAGCAGTCCTTCAATGTGATGGCGAGCTCACTCCAGAAGAGCGGGGACGAGGTGGCCTTGCTCCTTGCCGAGCAGGCGGCGCTGCGACGGGTGGCGACACTCGTCGCGCAGGGCGTGCCCGCCGATGACATCTTCGCGGCGGTCACCGAGGAGGTCGGCCGGCTCTTCAGTGCCGACCAGGCGGCGGTCGGCCGCTTCGAGCCCGACCGTTCCGCGATCGTCGTCGTCGGGGTCGGTCAAGACCTGGAGGAGCTCCCGGTAGGAATGCGCTGGGAGTTCGATGACTCCCTGGCCTCGACCGCCGTGCTGCGCACCGGCCGCGCTGCGCGCCGGGATGCTGCCGATTGGGAGGACGCGTCGGGCGCGGTCGCGGAGCGGGTGCGTCGCATGGGAATCCGCTCGACCGTCGCGTGCCCGATCGTCGTGGAAGGCCACCTCTGGGGCGTCATGGTCGTGTCGACGAAGCGCGAGCCCCTGTCTCCGGACACCGAGGAGCGCCTGGCGAACTTCACCGAGCTCATCGCAACGGCGGTCGCGAACGCTGAAAGCCGCGCGCAGCTGACCGCGTCGCGCGCGCGCATAGTCGCCGCCTCCGACCACGCCCGGCACCGGATCGAGCGAGACCTGCACGATGGGGCGCAGCAGCGACTCGTCACGCTCGGGCTCCGGCTCCGCGGCGCCGCACTGCCGGCGCCGTCCGAGCTCGCGGGGCAGGGTGGCGAGTGGTCCTGGGTGGTGGAGGAGCTCATGAGCGTCATCGACGATCTCCGCGAGATCTCGAGCGGGATCCATCCGGCGGTTCTCGCCGAGGGGGGACTCGGCCCGGCGCTGCGGACACTTGCGCGTCGCTCAGCCGTCCCGGTCGAGGTCGACGTCCAGCCCGAGATGCGGTTCCCCGAGCCGATCGAGCTGGCGGCGTACTACGTTGCCTCCGAGGCGCTCACCAATGCCGTCAAGCACGGCCAGGCCTCGGCTGTGAGTGTCTCCACCGAGAAGCGAGACGACATTCTGCATCTCTGGGTCCGCGACGACGGCATCGGGGGCGCCGACCCGAGTCGTGGCTCCGGCATCGTCGGCGTCAAGGATCGGGTCGAGGCGCTCGGCGGAAGGATCTCACTCGTCAGCAAGCCCGGTGAGGGAACGACCCTTCATGTGCAGCTGCCGGTCGATCCGGGCGCTGCGCCTGCGCCGTCGAACGGCGCTCCGACTGCGCCCCGCGCGGCGTCGACACTGCCGAATGTCGATCAGGGTGAGCAGGGCCGCCCCCGCAACCCGCAGCCCTAGGAGCCGCACGAACTGCCCGTGGCTGTCTCGGCCGACGGCGGGCACCGCGCGGCGTCGATGGACAGCGGCACGCCCGGTGAGAAGAGCTCGACCCAGGGGTCCGGGACCACCGGCACGTCGTAGTCCCCGTAGCCGAGCCGGTCGGCCGCCCCCGGGCCCACCAGCTCGTACCTCAGCGTCCTCCTGTCGATCAGGAACGGCCGGCCGCTCGCGGTGCCGTCCCAGGCCCCGGAGAGGACGTACGCGCCGCGACCCCGGTCGACCCACAGCTCCTTGCGGTGAGCGGGGACGACGTCGGCCGAGGCGTTCCCGGTCGGCGCCGTCGCGATCTGCACGGCCGGGGCCTCCCCGGCGACCGGTTGCAGAAGCGCGCAGGTCTGGCCGGGCTCCCGGCTCAACGGCCGCGCCGGCCAGTGCGCGCCGTCCAGCGCAGACACCGCCTGGGCCAGGCTCGGGGGCGCGTCCAGGTCGAGCTCACGAGCGTCGGCGCCGTCGGGGTGGGCGACGTTGCGGTAGACCGCGAGCGCGAACTCGCTCAGCTGCACCGGCCCGTCCTCGGTCAACAACAGGGCCCCGTCGCCGACGGGGACATAGTCGCCGACCCGCGCGTCGGACGGGAGCCCAATGCCCGCGCCGGCACCGGGGGCGGCATCGCCGAACCCGGTGACCCCGAACGTGTCGAACCCGAGCACGCCGCCGGGCGGAAACAGCCGGATCCAGTCGGCCGGCACGGTCGGCGTCTGCGCCCGACCGGGGAACCCCAGCGCGTTGAGCAGGTTGTCCTGGTCGCTGCCCGCCGCGGACACGGCATAGGCATGGGCCCGTGGAGCCTCGTCCCCGACCGGCTCACCCCGGGCGATCAGGTAGGTGCGGCCCTCGCTCCGCACCGCGAAGCCGCTGTCGGGCGAGGGCCGCACCCCTGGGACGGCCGCCACGTCGACCTTGATCCCGAGGCCGTCTCCCGTGCAGGCCGTCCAGCCGGTCTCGACCAGTTTGTCCGGCGAGGGTGCGCTGGCGGGCGCACCGAAGATGCCGATGTCCTCGCCGACCGTCTCGCCGTCGATGTCGTCCTGGGAGAGGATCCGAGGCTCGATGTCGGCTCCGAGGATCAGCTGGGCCGAGGTGATGTTGGCGAGCGGGCGCAGCACTGGACGGCTGGTCCGCTCGTCGAGGATCACGTAGGCGGCCCCCTGCTCCCTACTGATGATCAGGCCCGGCTCGGTCCAGTCGTCGGGGGTGCGCGGCGCGAAGATCCCGGTGCCGGCGGCGCCGGCCACCACCAACACCGCCAGGCCCAGGCCGCCGACGATGGTCCGGGCCGGCCGGGCGGGCTCCACCTCCCGGCCTCCGGGCGCGTCCGACACGAAGGCCGTGACGAGTCGACGCCTGCTGAACGCGTGTGCCTCGACCAGGTCGCGCTTGGTGGCCATCGGGAGCTCGTCAGCCGCGGACCGCGGCGAAGACACCGGTCGCCACGACCAGCAACGGCAGCAGCGCGAGCACGGACACCGACTCCGCGATGTCACCGAGCCGACTTCGACGGACCGAGGGCGTCGAGGGCGTCACCGTCACGACGAGGAGAACCACGCCCGTCGCGGCCAGGGCCGCCGCGGCGGCGGGCCGCCAGTCGGGCCGCATCCACAGCAGGGAGACCGCCACCGAGGCGAGTCCCAGGACGCCCGACACCAGGCCGACCAGGACCTCGGCGCCCGCACGGTACTGCCGGGCGCGGAGCAGGACGACCAGGCACGCGACGACGGCGAGGAGGGTGCCCGGCAGTCCGAGGTGGACCGCGAGCGGGGCGACCAGCACCAGCAGCAGGCCGACCGTCGCGGAGAGCGCGACCAGGATCTCGTGGGCGACGCGCGCGTCGACACCGAGCCGGAAGGGGTCGACGTCGGCTGGGTCGGAGGTGAGGTACAGCTGCTCCACGGTGGCGCCCGTGGCTGCCAGCGCGAGCATGGGGAACACGCTGCCGGCGAGGACGACCAGCACGACCGACGTGGTGAGCACGACCGCAGGATCACCGTCGGAGAACCGCATCACCAGGCCGGCCGCGAGGAAGACCGCGCCCACGACGACGGACGGGATCGCGTGCGCGCGGCCCTCGCCGAGCCCGACCAGGGCGAGCAGCCCGACGCTCAGCGCGCCCGCGCCGGCGCTCGCGACGGCGTCGCCGGACGAAGGCCCGCCGGTGACCAGCATCGGCCCCGCGACGGCGGCGTACACCGCACTCAGCCAGGCGACCGCGACCGCCGCCTCGGGCTCGTGCCGGGAGCGGGACAGGACGATCGCCCCGGCCAACAGCGCGACCGAGAACGTGGCCGCCGCGACCGCCGGCAGCAGGGTGCCCCGCTGGAGGAGCAGCGCCACCGCGCCGAGTCCCATCAACAGGCCGGCGGCACCGAGCGCCAAACGCCGACCCGAGGCGGGCTCCCACACCTTCAGGTCGCGCTCGACGACGTCGGCCATCGCCTCGACGACGTCGTCGTACACACGCGGGGGCCGGTCGTCGACGCCGGCGCGGACCATGAGGAGCCGGCCGTCCTCGATGCCCTGCCCGATCAGTCCGGCATCGCTCGCCAGCTCGCGTCCCCCAGGAGTCATCAACCGGTACCCGCCGTGGACGGTCGCCGCATCGAGCAACCCGACGCTGCGCGCCAGCTCGGGGACGAGCTCGGCCACGGGGACGGCGCCGGGCAGCACCAGATCGACGCGCCGGGAGCCCGAGGCCACGGTGACGCGCACCAGACCGGACGTCGCGACGAGCACCTGGCTCATCGTGTGTCCCTCGCGCTCCCCAAGAGCGTGTCTCCCAGTCGCCTGGCCCGCTGCGCGCCGGCGAGGACCGGGAGCCACGCCTAACCCCCGATGTCGAAGGAGGCAGCGCCGCGCAGGTCGGCCGCCTTGTACTCGGCGTTCGACTGGTACACGGTCCTGCTCGTGTCGTCGAGGAGGTCACGCATCCCCTGGATCGCCCGGTCCCACCTTGCCTTCGCCGTGGTGTAGGCGAGCTGGGCGTTACCGGACCAGTCCTTGCGGAGCGGGGCGAGCTCGGACTCGAGCCGGTGCATCCGGTTGTCGATGTCCTTGACCGTCCTGTGAAGGTCTTCGGCTCCCTGGTCGAGGCCCGCGTGGTTGACGCGGATTCCGTCGAGTTCCATCGCTGAGGCTCCTGTCGTCAGCTCCGCGTTCAGCCGAGCCGTCCGGCGTATCGGGCGTAGTTGGAAGACTGCGCATCGTCGGTGGTGACGTTGTCCTTCTCGGTCGAGAGCAACGAGGCCTCGAACTCGTTGAGGGCGCCGAGGATGGCGGCCTGCTTCTCGGTCCAGGCCTGGTGCAGGACGAAGAACGCCTGCGCACCGGCGCCGGCCCACTTGGTCCGCAGCCCTGCGATCTGGCCATCGAGGTTGTTGCTGAAGCCGTCGAAGTCCTGCTTCGCGTCGGCCACCAGGCCGGCGGCCTGGGAAAGAGTCTTCTCGCCTTGCCCCATCTCGGGTGCGCTGTGCGACATCTCGCCTTCTCCCTCTCCGAGTGCCACCCGGACGCCCGGGTGGACACGCACCGGTCTACCCGGCGGGCCCTGCCCCAAACCCCAGGACGTCAATTCCCACAGGCTGCGGACCAGCCCGCCCACCACGAAGACCGCGGCGACCACAAACGATCCACAGAGGGGCCCTCGGCCACGTCCCCACGGTGCGACCACGGGCCGAGCGCCGGCCCCGGCCCCGGCCAAACGAGGGTAGGACAGCGGTCTCCCGGCCACTCGTGTCGGGGACGGAAGGGGGGCGGATGAGTTGAGTACGACGCTTCGGGGCGCCCGGGCCGACGAGCCCGAGATGCCGTCGGGCCGGATCGTGCTGGAGCCGCCGCCGGAGATCCAGCCCCCCGAGGGCGCTGACGGAGCGCTGATGAGTGCGATCCCGATGCTGGGCGGCCTCGGCTCGATCATCCTGGTGGCGACCATGGGTCAGGCGACCGGCGGCCGCAGCTACGTGGCGGCGGGCATGTTCCTGTTCACGACCGTCGGGTTCGTCGTCGTCCAGCTCGACCGGCAGCGGAAGCACCGCGCGCAGCGGGTGACGGGGTCGCGTACGCAGTACCTCCGCTACCTGGGCAACGTCCGCAGGCTCGCGCGCGAGGCGGCCGACCAGCAGCGCCGGGCACTGACCTGGCGTCACCCCGATCCGGAGTCGCTGCCCGCGGTCGCCGAGGAGCGGTCGCGCGTCTGGGAGCACGGCACCGGCGACCCCCGCTACCTCAACGTCCGCTACGGCGTCTGCGCCCAGCCCCTGTCCCTCGAGCTGGTGCCGCCCGAGAGCGCACCGATCGACGGGGGCGACCCGGCCGCGGCCGCGGCCCTGCGCCGGCTGCTCGTGGTGCACCGGATCCAGCCGGACCTGCCCGCGTCCCTCGACCTGCGTGCCTTCGACCGGATCGAGGTCTGCGGACCGGAGCAGCCCGCCCGCTCGCTGGCCCGCGCCATGATCTGCTCCGCAGCCACGTTCCACTCCCCCGGGCACCTCGTGGTCGCGGTGCTGGCGTCCGAGCGGCACCTCGCGCACTGGGACTGGATCAAGTGGCTGCCCCACGGCCTGAGCGCCCAGCGGGCCGACGCCGTCGGCCCGCTGCGGATGGTGTCCGCCTCGCTGACCGACCTCGCGCCGCTGCTGCCCCCGGAGCTCAGCGACCGCCCCCTCTTCGGAGCCGGCAGGTCGAGGAGCGCGACCCCGCACATCCTGCTGGTGACCGATGGGACCGAGCTGCCGCCCGGCAACCACGTCATCCCGACCGACGGCCGGGACGGCGTCACGCTCCTCGACCTGCCGGCGCGTTGGGGCGCCCTGGTGGACGCGACCCGGTTGCGCATCCAGTTCGACGGCGAGCCGGACCGGGACGGTCGTCATCCGGTGCTCGCGCTGCGCCTGCGTGAGGACCCGGTCCGGGCCCGCGCTGACCGGTGTGACCTCGCCACCGCGGAGGCCTGCGCGCGCCGGCTCACGCCGCTGCACACCGCGGCCACGGGAGCGGTCGGGGCGACCGGCGGGGAGCCGACCGGCCCCGCCGAGTTCATGGAGCTGCTCGCGCTCGGCGACGTACGCCGTCTCGACCCGCAGGCCGCCTGGCGGCCGCGCCCACCGCGGGACCGGCTACGCGTCCCGGTCGGCCTGGGTGACGGCGGCAGCGTCGTCCATCTCGACCTCAAGGAGTCTGCGCAGCAGGGCATGGGCCCGCACGGCCTCGTGATCGGGGCCACCGGATCCGGCAAGTCGGAGTTCCTGCGCACGCTGGTCCTCGGCCTGGCCATGACCCACTCACCCGAGCAGCTGAACATGGTGCTCGTCGACTTCAAGGGCGGCGCGACGTTCGCCGGGATGAGCAAGCTGCCGCACGTCTCGGCAGTGATCACCAACCTGGCTCAGGAGCTCACCCTGGTCGACCGCATGCAGGACGCCCTGTCCGGCGAGCTGGTGCGCCGTCAGGAAGTGCTCCGCGATGCCGGCAACTATGCGTCCATCGGTGCCTACGAGAAGGCGCGCACCACGGGCGAGGACCTGGTCCCGATGCCCGCGCTGTTCATCGTGGTCGACGAGTTCTCCGAGATGCTGTCGGCCAAGCCGGAGTTCATCGACCTGTTCGTCGCCATCGGCCGCCTGGGGCGCTCGCTCGGCCTGCATCTGCTCCTCGCCTCGCAGCGACTCGAGGAGGGACGCCTGCGCGGCCTCGAGTCGCACCTCTCCTACCGGATCGGCCTGCGCACCTTCAGCGCCCAGGAATCGCGTGCCGTGCTGGGTGTGCCCGACGCCTACGAGCTGCCGGCCAACCCGGGGCTGGGATTCCTGAAGCCCGACTCGTCCTCGCTGCAGCGTTTCAAGGCGGTCTATGTCTCCGGTCCACCGTCCGGTCGGGCCCGGCTGCGCGGACACGAGCGCGGCCACGTGGGCGGCATCCTGCCGTTCACGATCTCGGCGGTGCACCCCCTCGAGGTGCCTGAACCCGAGCCCGTTCTCGCCGCCGAGCCGGTGGAGCACGCCACCCTGCTCGACATCGCGGTCGGACGGATGGTCGGCCACGGTCCCGAGGCACACCACGTATGGCTGCCGCCGCTCGACGTACCCGACACCCTCGATGGGCTGATGGGCGACCTCGTCGAGGATCCCGACCTGGGTCTGGTGTCGCCGCAGTGGCGCCGACTCGGCGGGCTCGTGGTCCCCCTCGGCACCGTGGACCGCCCACGGGAGCAGCGCCGCGACACGCTCACCGTCAACCTCGGCGGCGCGGCCGGTCACGTGGCCGTGGTCGGCGGGCCACGCAGCGGGAAGAGCACGCTGCTGCGCACCATCATCGCCAGCATGTCGCTCACGACGACGCCCCTCGAGTCGCAGTTCTTCGTGCTCGACTTCGGCGGCGGGACGTTCGCGCCGATCGCCGGTCTCCCCCATGTCGCCGGGGTGGGCACCCGCTCGGAGCCGGACGTCGTACGTCGCGTCGTCGCGGAGGTCAGCGGCATGGTGGACCGACGCGAGGCCTACTTCCGGGCCCACGGGATCGACTCGATCGAGACCTACCGGTCCCGTCGGGCAGCTGGTTGCGTCGACGACAGCTACGGCGACGTGTTCCTGCTCGTCGACGGGTGGAGCACGTTGCGCGCGGACTTCGACGACCTCGAGATGGAGATCCAGCAGCTCTCGACCCGGGCTCTCACGTTCGGCCTGCATGTCGTGGCCGGTGCCTCGCGCTGGGCCGATTTCCGGGCCGCGATGCGCGACCTGTTCGGCACCCGCCTCGAGCTGCGGCTCGGCGACCCGATGGACTCCGAGATCGACCGCAGGATCGCGGCCCTGGTGCCGGGCAACCGTCCCGGGCGTGGCCTGGTGCCGGGCGGGCTGCACTTCCTCGCCGCGCTCCCCCGCCTGGACGCGGACCCCAGCGCCGCGACGCTGGGCGACGGCGTGGCCGAGCTGATCGAACAAGTGGGTGCCGGCTGGACCGGACCCGCCGGACCCAAGCTGCGCCTGCTGCCAGACCGGATCGACCTCGAGAACGTGCGCGCGAGCGCCGAGGTGTCACCGGAGCGCCCCGAGAGCTCGTCGGGACGGCGGCTGTTGCTCGGGATCAACGAGAAGGAGCTCGCTCCGGTCTCGCTGGATCCCGACACCGAGCCGCATCTCCTGGTGTTCGGCGACGTGCGGTCGGGCAAGAGCTCGCTCCTGCGCGCCTACGTGCGCGAGGTCGTCCGCAGCCGCAGCCCCCAGCAGGCGCAGCTCGTGGTGGTGGACTACAGGCGGTCGCTGCTCGGCGAGGTGCCCGAGGAGTACCTGCTGACTTACCTGACCTCGGCTGCCCGGGCCCAGCCCGCGCTGCGCGACCTTGCGGGCCATCTGGAGCACCGCCTCCCGGGCCCCGACATCACGCCGGAGCAACTGCGCAACAGGTCGTGGTGGCAGGGCGCCGAGGTCTTCGTGGTGGTCGACGACTACGACCTCGTCGCGACGCAGCTGAACTCCCCGGTGGCCGTGCTCCAGCCGCTGCTGGCGCAGGCCCGCGACACCGGTCTCCACCTGGTGGTTGCCAGACGCTCGGGCGGCGCGTCGCGCGCGCTCTACGAGCCGGTGATCCAGTCGATGCGCGACCTCGCGATGCCCGGGCTGCTGCTCTCCGGCAGCCCCGACGAGGGGCCGCTGCTCGGCAACGTCAGGCCGACGCCCGGCCCGCCGG
>JAOPXC010000411.1 GCA_025965335.1 Nocardioides sp.
TAGAACACCCAGCGCGGATCGCCGTCGGCCCTCGCGGGCGCGGCCAGCAGGCACAGCAGCAGCGGGAGCAGCACACCGAGCACTCGCTTCATGCGGCCCACGCTAACCCGCCGCGGCGCGGACCCCGGCGCGTCCCGGCTGCGGCAGGATGCGTGTCCGTGCAGAGCGGCGACCTGTTCGCCGCCATCCAGGTAACCGGGGACGAGGACGTCAGGATCCTGTCGGGCGTCGGCCCCGGCCAGCACAGCGAGTCGGTGGAGCTCACGACAGGCTGACGGCCAGCAGTCGCCCGCACTCGGCAATCAGCCGCTGGCGCAGCGGGGCACCTCGCTCCACGAAGCGGCGCTGCGCCTCGACGTACTCCTGCTTGCCCTCGGGTGTCTCGATAGGGACCGGCTCGAAGCCGAGGTCAGCGAGGTCGTACGGTGCCGCGCGCATGTCGAGCTCCCGGATGTCGCGGGCCAGCTCGAAGCAGTCCGCCACCAGGTCCGAGCAGATCATCGGGGTGAGCCGGAAGGCATGCTTGTAAAGGTCCATCCCGCCATGCAGGCAGGCCGGCTGCTCGAACTCGGGACGGTCCGCCGAGGTCGGCGACAGCGTGTTGAGCGGGCGCGCCGACGGCGTGAAGAAGCGGTAGGCATCGAAGTGCGAGCACGCGATCCGGTGCGACTCGACCACCTCGTCGGTGCCCTCCTGGCCGAGGCGGAGGGGCCAGTCCGCGTGCCGGGTCTCGTCCTCGTGCAGGCGGTGGACCATTGCCCACTCGTGCAGCCCGAAGCAGCCGAAGTTCGCCGGCCGACCGACCGTCGCCGACAGCAGAGCGTGCAGGGACTCAAGCAGCGGCCGCTGGCTTGCGACGTACTCCCGGCTGACAGAAGTGATCTCGACAAGCTCGATCGGCGTGGGTGTCCTCGGACCCGGGCCGACGCCGGTCGAGCGGGTCGAGACCGCATAGCCCTTGAGGGAGGCGTACGCCGTGGGCCCGCCCGCCAGCCCCACGCCGTACCCCGGGTGCCAGCGCCGCAGCTGCGCCGGTCGCTGGGAGTAGTAGGTGAACAGGAAGTCGTGGACGGGGTGCTTCTCGCGCGCCTCCCGGCGGGCCAGGTGGGGCGCGACGAACTCGTCGACGCGGGCCTCGTGCGCGACCGCTCGGGGCCGCCACGACGCCTCGTCGAGCACCGTCTGCTGCGCCTCCTCCACGACGCCGGAGGGGTCAGCGTTCGACCGAGGCACGGACCTCCTTGACGATCTGCCCGAACCGGGTGAGGTGCAGCGCGTCCTGCTCCAGTGCGAACTGCTCGAAGGTGAGCGACCCGATCTCGTTCAGCGTGCGTTCGGTGACCGACGTGCGCCGATCGCGCCATACGACAGCCTGTCCGTGGTTGTTGCTGATCGTTCGGTAGGTCAGCTGCTGGAAGAACGTGTCGATGAAGTAGACGAGCTTGTAGACGTCGCCCATCCAGCGCTGGTCGGTGCTCCCCAGGTGCCGGCGGACCTCGAAGAAGTTGGTCCGGTTCGGCAGCGACGCGAGGTAGGTCGGCGGAGCGACGTCGTCGATCACGATCACACCGCGGGGCTGCAGATGGGGCAGCGCATTGGTCAGGTCGCGCAGGGTCTGCTCGACCGTGTGCAGCCCGTCGAGGAAGACGACGTCGAACTGCTCGTCCTCGCCGACGATCGAGCCGAAGTACTCGTCGCTGGTGACCTGGTGGTACGTCGACCCCGGATTCTCCCGCGCAGCGGCCTCGGGGTCGAAGCGGAACTCCGGGTCCACCGCGACCTTGTACGGCGCCTCCACCTGGTGGAACGTGTGCCCGGTGCAGACACCGATCTCGAGGTAGCGCGGCTGCTCGTAGAGCGCGAGCAGATTGCGGACGACGACCGGGCGGCGTACGACCTGGGGCTGGTCGGGCTGGTTCACGAGCGCTCCTGACTGGCGTGGACGCCGAGTGCTTCGAGGGTTGAGGCGATCTGCTCCGCGGGTTCGGCTGCGGGGATGTAGGCGTGTTCGTGGCCGCAGACCGTGTCGATGACGAGCTGCATCGGCACCGGCCAGCCCCGGGAGCGATTGTCGCCGATCTCGATCACGCGGGTGCCCGGGGGTGCGAAGGCGGCCATGTGCAGCGCGGAGCCGGCGGCGCCGGCCACGACCCGCGCGCCGGCGAAGAGCCGGATCTGGTCGTCGACGTCGAGCAGCTCGGGGCTGACGACGAAGAACCCGGCGGCCTCGAACACCCGGTCGAGCTCCGCGTCGCGCTCGGGAGTCGTGCGGACCGCCCGTCCGTTGGCGGCGCGGAGCTGGTTGTGCCGCGTCCGCGAGGCGAAGACCCGCGCGTGGGGACCGGCGGCTCCGAGGCGCTCGGCCATCCGGCGCCAGACGTCGGCCGCCTCGGGCTGGGCCCAACCGTTGACCACGACCGAGCGCGACGGGAGCACGAGGCGTTCGACGCTGACCGGGCGCCGGCGCACGATCTCGATCGGCAGGCCGGCGTACCCGGTGAGGTCGACCAGCCGCTGCTGCCACTCCTGGACACCCGGCGTGTTGCCGAAGTACTGGTGGAAGATCAGGCCGTCGACCTGGAGGTCGCGGGGCCACAAGGTCGGCACGGTCTCGGTCACGAAGTGGCCGAAGTGCCGCATCCAGTGCCCGCCATACAGCCAGGTCCCCTCGCGGCGTTCGGCGTTCTCCGGGACCCGCGCCGAGTCGGGGTCGGCCGGCAGCCACAGGTCGCCGACCTTCTGCGACGACGGCAGCAGCCGCCCCTCCGCGTCGTGGACGGCGCCGCGGATCCACCGCCTGGCGCGGTGCAACGAGCGGAGCCGCCCCTGGTCGTACCGCGTCAGCAGCGCGTCGTCGACCGTCTCCAGGGTCGTCCCGCCCTGCGGCTCGTGCGGGAAGCTGGGCTGACACCAAGGCATGCCGCCGAGCATACGGAGGGCGACTGGTCGACGAGCACCTCCGATCGAGCCTGTCGAGATGTTCGTTGCGCGGTGATGGGTCTCGACAGGCTCGACCAACGCGGGCCGTAGGCTCGGCCCGTGCGCATCACCAGATTCACCACCGGCGAAGACCCGCTCTACGGCGTGCTGACCGGCGACCTCGACGAGTTCGGCCAGCCCGCCGAGGACAGCGTCATCGTCGCGCTCGCGGGAGACCCGCTCTACGTGGGTGTGAAGCTGCTCGAGCAGGAGCACAAGCTCGAGGAAGTGCGTCTCCTCGCGCCGGTGCTGCCGCGGAGCAAGGTCGTCGGCATCGGCCGCAACTACGCGGCGCACGCGGCCGAGATGGGCAGCGACCTACCGACCGAGCCGCTGATGTTCCTCAAGCCGAACACCAGTGTCGTGGGGCCGGGTGATCCGATCTTCTACCCGCCGCAGACCCAGAACCTGCACTACGAGGGCGAGCTCGCCGTCGTCATCGGCCGCATCTGCCGCGACGTCCCGGCGGCGCAGGCGACCGACGTCATCCACGGCTACACGATCGCCAACGACGTCACCGCGCGCGACCTGCAGAAGAGCGACGTGCAGTTCACGCGCGCCAAGGGCTTCGACTCGTTCTGCCCGCTGGGGCCGTGGATCGAGACCGACCTCGACCCCCAGACGTTCGCCGACGGCGTCTCGATCCAGACCCACCTCAACGGCGACGTCGTCCAGGACGGCAACACCCGCGACCTGATCTTCGACATCCCGACGCTGGTGGCCCACGTCTCCAGCGTGATGACGCTCCTGCCCGGAGACGTCATCCTCACCGGCACCCCCGAGGGTGTCGGACCCATGCAGGTCGGCGACGAGGTCGAGGTCTCGATCGCCGGCCTGGGCACTCTGACGAACAAGGTGGCACGGCGTTGAGCAGCACCAGCGAAACCGGCACGAAGGTCCGGGTGCGGATGGCGCCCAGCCCGACCGGGAGCCCGCACGTCGGGCTCGCGCGGACCGCGCTCTTCAACTGGGCGTTCGCCCGCCACCACGGCGGCACTTTCGTCTTCCGGATCGAGGACACCGACGCCGCGCGCAACTCCCAGGAGTCCCTCGACGGGCTGATCGAGGTCATGCAGTGGCTCGGGCTCGACTGGGACGAGGGCCCGGTGGTCGGCGGCCCGCACGCGCCGTACCGCCAGTCCGAGCGGTCCGAGATCTACGCCGACGTGCTCGCGAAGCTCCGCGAGAGCAAGTTCACCTACGACTGCTACTGCACCACCGAGGAGGTCGAGGCGCGCCGCAAGGCGTCCGGCTCCAAGGTGATGGGGTACGACGGCTTCTGCCGCGAGCTGTCCGACGAGCAGCTGGCGGCATTCCGGGCCGAGGACCGCAAGCCGGTCGTGCGGTTCCGGATGCCCGACGGCGAGATCACGTTCGACGACCTGGTCCGCGGCGACATCACGTTCCAGACAGAGTTCGTGCCGGACTTCGCACTGGCCCGCGCCAACGGGGACCCCCTCTACACGCTGGTCGCGCCCGTCGACGACCTGCTGATGGAGATCACCCACGTGCTGCGCGGCGAGGACCTGCTCTCCAGCACGCCGCGCCAGATCGCGCTCTACGACGCGCTGGCACAGATCGGCGTCGGCAACGGCAGCGTCCCCCGGGTCGGGCACCTGCCCTACGTCATGGGCGAGGGCAACAAGAAGCTTTCCAAGCGCGACCCGCAGGCGCACCTGATGGCCTACCGCGACCAGGGCTTCCTGCCCGAGGGTCTGCTCAACTACCTGGCGCTGCTGGGCTGGGCGATCGCCGCGGATCGCGACATCTTCAGCCTCGACGAGATGGTCGCCGCGTTCGACATCAAGGACGTCAACCCCAACCCGGCGCGCTTCGACCTCAAGAAGGCCGAGGCGATCAACGCGGCGCACCTGCGCCGGCTCTCGCTCGACGACCTGACCGCCCGGGTCACGCCGTTCCTCCAGGCCGCAGGTGTCCTCACGACGCCGGTGTCCGTGGCGGACGCGCAGCTCCTCGAGCAGGCCATGCCGCTGGTCAGCGAACGCATCAACAAGCTCACCGAGGCGGTCGAGATGCTCGACTGGCTCTTCGTCGACGAGGACCACTTCACCCGCGACGAGGCGGACGTCGCGAAGCTGCTGGATGACGACGGCCGCGCGGTCGTGCGTGCCTCGTACGACGCGGTGTCGGGGCTGACCGAGTGGTCCACCGCGGCGATCCAGGACGCGTTGCAGAAGCGGCTCGTCGACGAGCTGGGGCTCAAGCCGCGCAACGCGTTCGGCCCGGTCCGCGTGGCCGTCACGGGTCGTCGCGTCTCGCCGCCGCTGTTCGAGTCGATGGAGCTCCTGGGCCGCGAGCGCAGCCTGGCCCGGCTGCAGAGCGCTCTTGCCTGAGGTCGCGGGGCTCGCCTACGAGCGGATCCACCGCGCCGGCCGCCCCGGATGGTGGCGCCCGGTCACGGGCGTGCTGACGCTGATCGTCGCCGAGATCCTGGTGGTGCCGGTCGTCCTGCTCATCCCGTTCACGATCGGCTTCCTGGTCCACGGCGGCGACCTGCAGAAGCAGGTCGAGACCATGCTCGACACAACCAACCCGACCCCCGCCGGACTGGCGTACCTGAACCTCGCACTCGCGGCCGCGATCCTGGTCGCCTGGCTCCTGACCCGCGTCCTCCACGGGCTCAGACCCCGCTGGCTGGCCTCGGTCCGGCCACGGATCCGGTGGACCTGGTTCGCCGCCTGCTTCGGCGTCGCCGTCGTGGCCCTGATCGCGACCGTGGTCGTCTCGGCCGTGCTGCCCGCGCAGGGCGACGCCGGCGACATGGGCGGCCAGCTCAACGACTTCACCGCGACGACTCGCGACTTCGCGCTCGTCGTACTCCTGCTGACGCCACTGCAGGCCGCGGGGGAGGAGTACGCCTTCCGTGGCTACCTCACGCAGGCGTTCGGCGGCCTGTTCCGCCAGCGGTGGGTTGCGGTGGTGGCACCCGCGCTGCTCTTCGCCCTCGCGCACGGCGCCCAGGACGCCCCGATCTTCTTCGACCGGTTCGCGTTCGGCATCGTGGCGGGCATCCTCGCGATCACCACGGGCGGGCTCGAGGCCGGCATCGCCATGCACGTGCTGAACAACTGGCTGGCCTTCGGACTGGCCCTGGCCTACGGCGACATGGCCTCGACGCTGAACCCCTCCGGAGGCACCTGGTGGAGCATCCCCGTGACGCTCACCCAGTCGCTCGTCTACCTCGGCCTGGTGCTTCTCGTCGCACGTCGGATGGGCCTCCGGACCACCGCGGATCCGGCCGTTTTGGAGGGGTCCCGAGGTCGCGTGTAAGGTTTCTTCTCGGCTCCTGAAGGGCCGATACCAGTGGGATATGGTGTAATTGGCAACACGACTGGTTCTGGTCCAGTTATTCTAGGTTCGAGTCCTAGTATCCCAGCGAGATCGCGGTCGGTGACCGCGATTTTGTGCGTCTCTCCGGCCTCCGCTAGAGTTTCGCAGGTTGTTCTGAGCGGCTCCCACGGAGCCATTCGGCAGCGATGCCCCCGTTGTGTAGCGGCCTAGCACGGCGCCCTCTCACGGCGTTAGCGCCGGTTCGAATCCGGTCGGGGGTACCACCCAGAAAGCACGGCCCGGTCCCCGGTGGGGCCGGGCCTTCGTGCTGCTCGGCCCTGGATCCTGGGCACTGGCGGGCCCCGCCATACTTCTGACATGTCGAGCCCGGGATCCCGCCGCCTCAACGTGTGGCAGGAGACGTTGCTCCTCCTCGCGATCGCCCTGGTGCTGGCCATCGTGACCAAGGCCTTCTTCGTGCAGGCGTTCTACATCCCGTCCGGGTCGATGGAGCCCGGCTTCGTCAAGGACGACCGGATCGTGGTGGAGAAGGTGTCCTACTGGGGCTCGAACTCGCCCAGCCGCGGAGACATCGTGGTCTTCAAGGACCCGGGCGACTGGCTGGGCCCGGAGAGTGTCGGCCCCACGAACCTCGTGGCAAGGCTGTTGTCCAGGATCGGGCTCTATCCGGCCGGCGGGCACCTGGTGAAGCGGGTGATCGGCATCGCGGGCGACACCATCACCTGCTGCGACGAGCAGGGTCGGATCTCGGTCAACGGCAAGCCGCTCGACGAGTCCGGCTACATCGCGCCCCAGACGGAGTGCAACGGACCGATGCCGACCGGTGCGGCCCACTGCAACTGGACCGCCGGGCCGGTGCCGCCCGGCGACCTGTTCGTGATGGGGGACAACCGCAACAACTCGGCCGACAGCAGCGAGCACATGTGCACCGCCAACCAGCCGAACTGCTCGCCGGGCGACGAGTGGGTGAGGACCGATCTCGTTGTCGGCAAGGTGTTCGCCCTGATCTGGCCGCTCGGCCACTTCGGGCTCGTCCACCGACCGGCCACGTTCGACGGCATCCCCGACGCCGGCTGACCTCCGCAGCGAGGAACAGACCGCTACGAGCAGAGCCCGTTCGCCGCGGCATCCGGCTGCTCCCCGGTGCCGGGGGAGGGTCAGGCGCAGATGCCGTCGGCTGCCGCGGCGTCCTGCTCGGCCTGGCTCGGGTGCTGCTTCGGGCCACCGGCGGACACCGAGTCGCGGACGAATGTCCCCAGGGGCTGGTCGTCGTGCACCAGCCGGAGCAGCTTCTTGTACGACGGTGAGAGACCTACGTGCGGATAGCCGGCGGTCCCCTCGGGGTAGAGGAAGTTGGGCATCGTCACGAACCTGATGTGGGCCAGATCCACGTGTTTGAGTTCGAGGGCGAGGTCCACCAGGGCTGCGGCACTGGCGAGGTCCGGGCTGGCCTGCAGCGAGCCCGTGAGCGCGCTGGCGAAGCTCAGCAGCCGGTCGGGACGGGTGAGGGTGCCGGCCGAGAGGACCTTGTTGGTCATGGCGGCGATGAACGACTGCTGGCGCTTCATCCGGCCGATGTCGGTCCCGCTCAGCACATGTCGGAGGCGGACGTAGTTGAGGGCCTCCGTGCCGTCGAGATGGACGTCGTTCCCGGCGTCGAAGTGCACATGCAGGTAGGTCGGGTCGTCGAGGGCCACCGGGATGCAGACATTCACCCCGTTGAGCGCGTCGACCATTTCCTTGAAACCGCCGAAGTCAATCGTGAGGTAGTCGTCGACGTACACCGGCGTGAAGACAGACTCGATCTGCTCGACCGTGCACTCGGGGCCGCCGACCGCGTAGGCCGCGTTCCACAGCACATCGGTCCCACCGGGGACCACCTTGCCGTCGACGGTGCAGTCCGGGCGGTCGACCAGGAGGTCGCGCGGGATCGAGACGCCGTACGCCGACTTCCGGTCGGCAGAGACGTGCAGGAGGATCGTGGTGTCCGAGACGCCCCCGCCCGCCTCGCTGTCGACGCCGCATGCGGGGCAGGCTCGGCTGTCGCTGCCCATGATCACGATGTTGAGCGGCTCGTGCTGCTGGTCCGGCGCCTTCGGCTTCTTCGCGTTGTGGTGCGTGATCGCCGGGCCTGCGTCGATGTTGCCGTCGAGGTGGCGGTAGGCGAGCGCGACAGTCGTGGCGGTCAGGACCGCGACCACGAGTTGGGCAACCAGGATGACCTTCAACACCGATCGTTTGTGGTGGTCCTCGAGCTTGACCGGGGCCGCGGTCTCGGCCGCGACGCGGCCGGCCGAATCGTCGGACGACTCGGCAGGCGGGGTCTCGTCGTCGGGCACGGCGAAAGTCTGGCAGACCGGGAGCGAACCGGGCGCCGATCACCACGGGGCGCGTCACTCCCTGGCGGTGTCCGATTTCCGCTAGAGACTGTCGGTGGCGTGGACCATGATGGAGTCATGAGCCTGACCGAGACCCGTGACCCGAGGCTGGACCCCGAGTCCTGCTACCGGGCGGTGAAGTCCCGCGACCGGCGCTTCGACGGCGTCTTCTACACCGCGGTCCGCACCACCGGGATCTACTGCCGGCCCTCGTGCCCGGCGCGGACGCCGGCGTTCCACAACGTCACGTTCCACCCGAGCGCCGCGGCGGCGCAGTCCGTCGGTTACCGCGCCTGCAAGCGCTGCCTGCCCGACGCGACCCCCGGCAGCCCCGACTGGGACGTGCAGGCCACCGCCGCGGGCCGGGCGATGCGGCTCATCGCCGACGGGGTCGTGGATCGTGAGGGCGTCGACGGCCTGGCGCGCAAGGTCGGCTACACGCCCCGGCACCTGACCCGCATCCTCACCGCAGAGCTGGGCGCCGGTCCGCTGGCCCTGGCCCGGGCGCGCCGGGCGCAGACCGCGCGCGTGCTGATCGAGACCACCGACCTGACCTACGCCGATGTGGCGTTCGCGGCCGGCTTCTCGAGCATCCGGCAGTTCAACGAGACGGTTCGCGAGGTCTACGCCAGCACCCCCACGGATCTGCGTGGGCGCCGCGGCGGTCGGCCCGCGACGGGCACGATCACGATGCGCCTGGCCGTGCGCACCCCGTTCTCCGGTCAGGCGATGTTGGACTTCCTGGCCCACCACCTGGTCCCGGGCGTCGAGGTGACGGGGCCGGGCTGGTACGCCCGCACCCTCGACCTCCCGCATGCCCCCGGCACCGTCCGACTCGACATCACGGACGCGGCGGAGGAGGGGCAGACGGCGTTCGTCGCCGCCAGGTTCGCGCTCCAGGACCTGCGGGACACCTCGGCCGCGGTGGAGCGCGCCCGTCGCCTGGTCGATGCCGACTGCGACCCGCTCGCGGTGGCCGACCACTTCCACGGGGACCCCGTGATCGGACCGCTCGCGCGCCGCCACCCCGGACTCCGGGTCCCGGGTCAGGTGGACGGCGACGAGACGGCCGTGTGCACAGTGATCGGTCAACAGGTCAGCGTCGCTGGTGCGCGAACCGTCACCGGCCGGCTGGTTGCCGAGCACGGCCGACCGGTCGCGACCGACATCCCCGGCCTGACCCACCTGTTCCCGCGCGCGGCCACCCTGGCCGCGCTCGACCCCGCGATGCTCCCCATGCCGCAGGCCCGCGGACGGGCCCTGGTTGGGCTGGCCTCGGCGCTCGCCGACGGTTCGATCGCCCTCGACCGCGGCCCGGACCGCGACGACGTACGACGGGCGCTGCTGGCCCTCCCGGGGATCGGGCCCTGGACCGCCGACTACGTGGCGCTGCGGGCGTTGGCGGACCCGGATGTCTTCCTGCCGACCGACATCGGGGTCCGCAACGCCCTGGTGCGGCTGGGCCACGATCCCGTCGCCGCCATGGCGCGCAGCGAGACCTGGCGCCCCTGGCGCTCGTACGCACTCATGCACCTCTGGAACACCCTGATGCCGCCCACCCCGAAGGAGAACTGACATGTGGACCGTGATGGAGAGCCCCATCGGGGAGCTGCGGATCGTCGAGCACAACGGCGCGATCTCACAGATCGAGTTCGCGCCGTTCCGCGATGCCGACGGTCGTCCTCGCGGCGGCCGCGACGATGCGCATCCGCTGCTCGTCGAGACCGTCGGACAGCTGCGCGCCTACTTCGACCGGGACCTGAAGGAGTTCGACCTGCCGCTGGCACCGGTCGGCACCGACTTCCAGCAGCGCGTCTGGGAGCAGCTGTGTCTCATCGGATTCGGCGAGACCGCGTCGTACGGCCAGATCGCGGGCCGGCTCGGCATGACCAACGCCGCCTCGCGCGCGGTCGGGCTCGCCAACGGCCGCAACCCGATCCCGATCGTGATCCCGTGCCACCGGGTGATCGGGGCCGACGGCACGCTCACCGGCTATGCCGGCGGGCTCGAGCGCAAGCAGTCCCTGCTCGAACTGGAGCAGGACGCGCTGTTCTGAGGGGGCCGCGGGCAGCGCTTCGCTGGCGTACGGAAGGCACGAAGGCACCCAAAGGGACTACGACGTCGGCTCCATCGGGCGTGTCGTTCGGCGATGCGCGCGGGTGATGCGGCGGCGGTTCACCAGTGAAACTGTCGCTGAACATGGAGGATTCCCCGTGTGAAGTGCGAGTTTCACTGGTTAACCAGTGAAACTGCGCTTACGCCTCACGCCTCACGCCTCACGCCGAATCGGCCGCCGCCCGACGCAGCGACTCGGAGAGCCGCTCGGCAGCAGCGAGGACCGCGGGTGCGTGCATGCGGCCGGGTTGGCGGGACAGTCGCTCGAGGGGGCCGGAGACCGATACGGCGGCGATGATCTTGCCGCCGGGGGAGCGGACGGGAGCCGACACGGAGGCCACGCCCTGCTCGCGCTCCCCGACGGACTGCGCCCAGCCGCGGCGCCGGATGCCGGACAGCGCGGCGGCGGAGAACGCGGCGTTCTGGAGGCCGCGGTGCATGCGCTCCGGGTCCTCCCACGCGAGCAGGACCTGGGCCGCCGAGCCCGCGCGCATGGTGAGCTGGGACCCGACGGGGATCGTGTCGCGCAGGCCGCTCGGCCGCTCGGCCGCAGCGACGCAGACGCGGTGCTCGCCCTGGCGGCGCCAGAGCTGTGCGGACTCCCCGGTGATGTCGCGCAGGCGGGCGAGCACAGGTCCCGCGGTTGCGAGGAGGCGGTCCTCGCCGGCCGCCGCGGACAGCTCCGCGAGGCGGGGGCCGAGCACGAAGCGCCCCTGCATGTCGCGCGCCACGAGCCGGTGATGCTCGAGGGCGACGGCGAGGCGGTGCGCCGTCGGCCTGGCCAGTCCCGTGCCGGCGACCAGGCCGGCAAGGGTGGCGGGTCCCGACTCGAGGGCGGTGAGCACGAGCGCGGCCTTGTCGAGCACGCCCACTCCGCTGGAGTTGTCCATATGGCAATACTGCCGTCTCAGATCATGGGATGCAAGGGTTACGCTGTGTGACGTACGCCGAGGGGTGGCCGCGTCGAAGACGCCACTGGAAATGAGGGAGTTTCGCCATGGGCAGGACGTTGTCCGAAAAGGTCTGGGACGAGCACGTCGTCCGATCCAAGCCGGGTGAGCCGGACCTGTTGTTCATCGACCTCCACCTCATCCACGAGGTCACGTCGCCGCAGGCCTTCGAGGGCCTCCGGATGGCCGGTCGCACCGTACGCCGTCCCGACCTCACCCTGGCGACCGAGGACCACAACGTCCCCACCGTCGACTGGGACAAGCCGATCGCCGACCCGGTCTCGCGCACCCAGGTCGAGACGCTGCGCCGCAACGCCGAGGAGTTCGGCGTCCGGCTGCACCCACTCGGCGACATCGAGCAGGGCATCGTGCACGTCGTCGGCCCGCAGCTGGGGCTGACCCAGCCCGGCATGACCATCGTGTGCGGGGACAGCCACACCAGCACCCACGGCGCCTTCGGCGCGATTGCGTTCGGCATCGGCACCTCCGAGGTCGAGCACGTCCTCGCGACGCAGACGCTGATGCAGGCGAAGCCGAAGACCATGTCGGTGACGATCAACGGCAGCCTTCCGGCCGGGGTCACCGCCAAGGACATGGTGCTCACCCTCATCGCCCACACCGGCACCGGTGGCGGGCAGGGCTACATCGTCGAGTACCGCGGCCAGGCCATCGAGGAGCTCTCGATGGAGGCCCGGATGACGGTGTGCAACATGTCGATCGAGTGGGGCGCCAAGGCCGGCCTGATCGCCCCGGACCAGACGACCTTCGACTACATCGAGGGCCGCCCCGAGGCACCCAAGGGTGCCGACTGGGACGCCGCCGTCGCCCACTGGAAGTCCCTCGTCACCGACGAGGATGCCGAGTTCGACGCCGAGATCGTGCTCGACGCGAGCACGATGACGCCGTTCGTCACCTGGGGCACGAACCCCGGCCAGGGCGTCCCGCTCGGCTCCGCGGTGCCCCACCCCGAGGAGTTCGAGGACGCGCAGGACAAGGTCGCTGCCGAGAAGGCCCTGCAGTACATGGCCCTCGAGGCCGGTACGCCGATGCGTGAGATCAAGGTCGACACCGTCTTCGTCGGCTCCTGCACCAACGGCCGCATCGAGGACCTGCGGCTCGCCGCCGCGATCATCAAGGGCCACAAGGTCGACCAGGACACCCGCCTGCTCGTGGTGCCCGGCTCCGTGCGCGTGCGACTGCAGGCCGAGCAGGAAGGCCTCGACGTGGTCTTCAAGGAGGCGGGTGCCGAGTGGCGTGGCGCCGGGTGCTCGATGTGCCTGGGCATGAACCCCGACACCCTCGAGCCCGGGGAACGCAGCGCCTCGACCTCCAACCGCAACTTCGAGGGCCGCCAGGGCAAGGGTGGACGCACCCACCTGGTGTCGGTTCCGGTGGCCGCGGCCACCGCGATCCGCGGCACCCTCTCCTCGCCCGCCGATCTGTCGCCGGTCGAGCCCGTCGAGACCACGAACTGAGGACGAGGACATGGAGAAGTTCACCACCCACACCGGTGTCGGTGTCCCGCTGCGGCGCAGCAACGTCGACACCGACCAGATCATCCCCGCCGTCTATCTCAAGCGCGTGACCCGCGACGGCTTCGAGGACGGTCTCTTCTCGGCCTGGCGCAACGACCCGTCGTTCGTGCTCAACAACGAGGCGTACGCCGCCGGCTCGGTCCTGGTGGCGGGTCCCGACTTCGGCACCGGTTCGTCGCGCGAGCATGCCGTGTGGGCCCTGCAGAACTACGGGTTCAAGGCCGTGATCTCACCGCGGTTCGCCGACATCTTCCGAGGCAACTCCGGCAAGTCCGGGCTGGTCGCGGCCCAGGTGGACGAGAAGGTCGTCCAGCGGCTCTGGGACCACCTCGAGCAGAACCCCGGCGCCACGGTCACGGTCGATCTGGAGTCGCGCACGGTTCGCGCAGGGGAAGGTGTCGACGCGATCGAGGACTCCTTCGACATTGACGACTACACGCGCTGGCGCCTGCTCGAGGGGCTCGATGACATCGGCATCACCCTCGGCAATGAGGCCGACATCGCGTCGTACGAGCTGACCCGGCCGAGCTGGAAGCCCGCGACGATCCACGCCGGCTAGGCGTTCTTCCCTCAAAACAAGGGAAATCCGGGCAAAACTGTTTGTGGCTCAATGTTGCCCCTCGGTTGCCCCGGAGGGGCTTCGCCCTGACGAGTTTCCCCAACCCCTGTTGAGATTCAGGCCCTTTGCTGTTCTCAAACGCCTGCAAACGCGCTGCGGACGACTCGCGCGGCGCGGAAGAAATAGCGCGAAAGGCTCGGCGTGGTGATTGTGACCGTCGCCCCGAATGCCTAGCGTGCCTTGAGGAAAGTCGAGCACAGGCTCGGCCCAAAGTTCATTGGAAGGGAAGCTAGTGAACAAGTCTCAGCTCATCGACGCGCTCGCTGCGCGTTACGAGGGCAACCGCAAGG
>JAOPXC010000412.1 GCA_025965335.1 Nocardioides sp.
TAACACTCGGATGTGGGGTGCAGGTGCGCGCCACGTCCGGGTGCGGTGCCCAACGGATCGGGTACGACGACCGGCTGGCCGTGCGTGTCCGAGCCGGCGGTCACCCGCAACAACTCGCGTCCGGCGACCCGCTCACGACATCCGATGCAGGTCCGGACGGGACCCGCGAGGGGTGCATCGTCCGGGCACGCAGAAAGGGTGTGTTCACGAGCCACTGCAACTACCTTACCGTGCCGGACCGCCGGAACCCGAACCGGGCGCAGCGGCGCCGGTCAGTCCTCGTCGGGCTCGTCGGAGCGGATGTCGATCCGCCACCCGGTCAGCCGCGCGGCGAGCCGCGCGTTCTGGCCCTCCTTGCCGATGGCCAGCGACAGCTGGAAGTCGGGGACCACGACGCGGGCGGACCTGGCCGCCGCATCCACGACCTCGACGGAGGTCACCCGGGCCGGCGACAGCGCATGGGCGACGAGCTCGGCGGGGTCCTCGGACCAGTCCACGATGTCGATCTTCTCGCCGTGCAGCTCGGACATGACGTTGCGGACGCGTTGGCCCATCGGCCCGATGCAGGCACCCTTGGCGTTGACGCCTGATGCGGTGGAGTGCACCGCGATCTTGGTGCGGTGTCCGGCCTCGCGGGCGATCGCGGCGATCTCGACGGTGCCGTCGGCGATCTCGGGGACCTCGAGAGCGAACAGCTTCTTGACGAGGTTCGGGTGCGAGCGCGACAGCGTGATCTGCGGTCCGCGCATGCCCTTGCGAACCGACACGACCAGGCACTTGATCCGGGTCCCGTGGTCGTAGTTCTCGCCGGGCACCCGCTCGCTCACGGGAAGGAGGGCTTCGAGCTTGCCGAGGTCGACCATGACGTCGTCGGGGTTGCGGCCCTGCTGGATGACGCCGGAGATGATGTCGCCCTCCTTTCCGGAGAACTCACCGAACCTGATGTCGTCCTCGGCGTCGCGGAGCCGCTGCAGCATGATCTGCTTCGCGGTCGTGGCGGCGATCCGGCCGAACCCGTCGGGGGTGTCCTCGAACTCGCCGACCTTGTTGCCCTCGTCGTCGACCTCGGTGGCGAAGACCGTCACATGGCCGGACTTGCGGTCGAGCTCGACCCGCGCCTGCTCCTGGGCGCCCGGGGTCTTGTGGTACGCCGTCAGCAGGGCCTGCTCGATGGCCTCCACGAGCACGTCGAAGGAGATCTCCTTCTCGCGTTCAAGCATCCGCAGGATGCTCAGGTCGATGTCCATCAGGCGTCCTCTTCCAGGTCGGGACCGGCCGCGGGCTTGCGGCGGTTGAACTCGATCTCGACGAACGCCTTGGCGATGTCGGCGTAGGCCACCTCGCGCGGGTCGCCGTCGACATCGAGGGTGACGCTGTCGCTGCCGGAGGCGGCGATGCGACCGGTCATCGGGGTGTCATCGGTGAGCGTGACGCGGACCAGGCGATCGGCGTTGCGGCGCCAGTGTCGCGGCAGCGTGAGGGGCCTTTCGACTCCTCGGGAGGTCACCTCGAGGGTGTACGGCTGCTCACCGAGCACGTCGGAGTCGTCCAGCACCGCGGACACCGCCCGGGTCGCCTCCGCCACGTCGTCGAGCGTCACCCCACCGTCCTTGTCGACGGCGACGCGCACGATTCGGCGCTTGCCGGCCGGGGTGACCTCCACGGCCTCGATGTCGAAGTCCAGGGCGCGCAGGGGGTCGGCGAGTTCCGCCTCGATCCGGCCCCTGACGGCATCCTGCTTGGCAGTGCTCACGGGTGGGCGACCTCCCTGTGCTGTTGTGGGTGCTGCTGTGGTCCTGTGGACACGATAGCCGCGTTAGGGTCGCGCCGTGCCCGCCCCACCGCCCACCACCACCACGCGCGCCGCCACCCGCCGCGCCGTGCTCGGCGGGACGCTGGCGGGCCTGGCCGCACTTTCGGCTTGCGACCTCAACGATCTGGACCCGCGCAAGGACGCCGACCCGGCGTCGGCCGCCACCACCGGGGCGCCCGTCGATGCGGACCAGGACCTGGTTGACGAGGTCGTCACCGAACTGGTCCGGATCGCCGCCCTGGTCGGCGCGGTCCGGGCCCGGTTTCCCAGGCTCCGGCGCCCGATGGCGCCGCTGCTGGCCCTCCACGCGGCGCACCTCGGCGCGCTGGGCGGAGACGTTCCGGAGCCCGCTGCGGCGGCCGGACAGACCACGGCCGCCGCTGCGCTGCGGGACATCCGCACCCAGGAGTCCCGCTTGCAGCGCCGGCTGGCCGACTGGTCGGTGGCGGCCGAGTCCGGGACGCTGGCACGGCTGCTGGCCTCGATGTCCGCCGCGGTGGCCCAACAGCTGGCCGCCGCATGACTCCCCTCGAGGCGCTCCAGACGACGCTCGAGGCCGAGCACGCCGCCATCTACGTCTATGGCGCACTGGGCGCCCAGACCTCGCAGTCGACGAGCGGTCAGCTCTTCCACGCGATCACCGCCGCCTACACCACGCACCGGGGGCGCCGCGACCAGCTGGCACTGGAGATCACGGCCCGGCACGCGGACCCAGTGGCTTCTGCCCCGGCCTACGAGCTGCCCGCGAGGCTGGGCACCGAGGAAGCGGTGGCCCGGACCGCTCTGGGGCTCGAGCGGTCGTGCGCGACGACGTACGCCTACCTGGTGGCGAACAGTCAGTCGGTGTGGCGGCGCTGGGCGATCGGGGCGCTGACAGAATCAGCGGTCCGCGAACTCGCCTTCCGGGGAACGCCCGAGATGTTCCCCGGAGCCGACGAGTACGCGAACCGCTAAAGGCCCTGGACACGAGCCGCGAGGAGTTCCGTCCGATGTGGGGGGGACCGACGGAAGTTCCTCGGGCACAACCATGCAGCACGACGGTCCGCGGCGCGAGGAAGGCGCTTCCTCACAAATCTGCAATGCATGAACCTGCAGAACGCCCTCCGGCGATCAGTACCAGTCCCGCACCACCGCATGAATGTCCGAGAGGCGGTGCACCACGGCGTCCGGGACCCCCTCCGTGTGGCCGATCTGCTCGCGCGGGATCGCGCTGAGCGGGATGTGGATCGCCCGCAGGCCGGCGTTCTGCGCGCCCCAGATGTCGTCGAAGAGCCGGTCACCGACGTACACGCACCGGCCGGGGTCGGCGACACCGACAGCTTGCATGGCCGCCTCGAAGGCCTTCGGGGACGGCTTCGTCCACGGGATCTCGCTCGTGTAGACGTCTCCGTCGATCAGGTGGAGGACACCGTCGCGCTCGAAGATCCCCTCGTGGAAGGACCGCGGCCATATCGTGTTGGACAGCACACCGACCTTGACCCCGTCGGCCCGGAGCGCCGCGAAGAGCGGGCCCACCTCGGGATCGGTCCCGGTGTGCGGGTCCCAGAACTCGTAGTACGCCGACAGCAACTCGGGGTCGTGGTCGAGTCCCGCCTCCGAGAAGAGGTCGTCCACGGTCGCGCTCTGCTGGTGGTCGCGGGAGCGTCCCCAGATGGTGGCCCCCGCCTCGTGCAGGCGGGCC
>JAOPXC010000427.1 GCA_025965335.1 Nocardioides sp.
CGTACCTGCGGGAGCGATGCGTGAGCGCTCCGTAGACGCGAAAAGCGGCTCCCTGGTCCGCCAACCGGGAAGCCGCCCCACCACTCGCTAACCACCATCCCCTGTGGTCTCCCCGACAGCGTACGACCCGAGGAGCCCGGCCATGCCCATAGACCCACGAGCCTGCCCAGGAGCCTGTAATGCACGTGCCAGGCGGGAACACCGCGTCTACGACGAAGCGCTCCGCACCTTCGAGCAGGAGCTCGCCGACTGGCGGGTCCCTCTCACCCTGCCCGACGCGGTCGCACCGGAACCCCCCCGCGTCACCCCGTGGTACGGCAACCCGGTGTGGTGCGGCACCGACCTCGCCGCACGCCGGCAAGAACTCGCCGAACTGGACGACCTGGCGTGCCTGGTGGTTCGCGACGCCGACGGGCACCGCGGCCAGCACGGCGAAGCACGGGTGTCCGGGACCCCGGTGTCGGGGTCCCCGTCCCCAACGTTGGACGACGTCGACGAACTCGACTCGTGGCTCCGCGACTGGCAGGCCACGTGGACCAGGACCGACACCCTGGCCCGGCGCGGGCACATCGCCGACTCGGTGAACCGCGGCGTGTCGTGGCTCCTCGCCTCGGGCAGGTGCGACCGGATCCTGCAACACCCCCAGGTGGGCGCCGACTTCGGGCGGGAAATCCACGCCTGGCACACCCGCCTGTCACGGGAGTCGAAATCCGACATCCGGGTGCACCGCAAACCGCTCAGGTGCGACAAATGCGGGTGCCTCAGCTTGGAGTGGCCGGAAGGGTCGGACCGGGTGACGTGCGCCCGGCGGGACTGCCAGCGGATCCTCACTCTCGTCGAATACGAGGCGCTGGTCGACCATGTGGCGCCGGCGGCGCAACTCGCCGTCCGGGAGCGGTCCGCTGCCCGGCCGCGTAAACCCCGCGTGGATTACGGCGGTTTGTCGGGGCGCACCCCGGCGGGTTCCTCACCCATCCCCGCAGAGAACGACAACCACGAGAGGATCGCGTTGTGACCATGAGGACAGCAGTCATCGCTCTGGCCGCCGTCGCGGCTGGATTCGTTGTCGGATGCTCGTCTGCCGCGCTCGCGGGGGGACCTGAAGGCGACGCTGGGACGAGCGTCACCGAGGTTCGTCTCAGCGACAACACGCGTTGCGCAGTGATGGACAAGCCCGGAAGTGGTGGCGCGGCCATCGACTGTGACTGGCGGCCGTGAGCGACCGCCGTCCCGCCGAACGACACCACGAGAGGATCGCCCTGTGACCGTGCTCGCGTATCTGCCTTTCGCCGTCAGCCTGCTGGCCCTCACCTTCGCGTTGGCCGCCGCCCGGAACGTGCACGCCACCTCGCGTCTCATGGACGTGACCAGAGCACAGAACCAGCGCGCGGAGGCCAACTGGGCGTTGACTGCCGCCTACCGGGCCAAGGCTGACCCGGGGCCTGCGAAAGCCGACGTCGCCGCAGCCGAGGAAGCGGTTCGGCGCGCTGAGAGCCGTCTGCCTCGTCGCAGCAAGAGCACCCGCGCCTACTTCGCCGGGAAGACGGAGGCGTCATGACGGACGACGACATCAGGCGGCGCCTGCAAGCCGTCGAGGGCATCGACTGGATGTCCATGGAACGCCGCGCCGGGGATGAGATCTACGGCAGCTGGGCGCGCATAGGGGACCGCGTGGTGCTGGCCGACTACGGCGCCGAAACAGAGCCCGTCGTCGACTTCTTCATGCACGCCGCCGCTGACCTTCGCCGACTCCTAGCAGAACGGGACACGACCGTGACCAACGAGATTTACGGCAAGCCGCCCGAGGGCACGCCCGTCACACTGCTGTCCGACGCCGTCGTGGTGATGCGCCCGAACGGGCAGAAGGTGGTCATGGACCTTGTGGCCCTGGCCGACGTCGCGATCCGCACGGAACGCGCCCTCGCCGGGCTCACCGAGCGCCTCGAGCAGTTGTCGCAGCGTGTCAGCGCCCTGGAGGGCAAGGCTGGGCGGCAGGAACGTGCCGGGCGGATCCTCGCAGGCGGCGGCGAGTATGAGGAGCCCGACGAAGACCTGGAGGAGCGGCTGCGGGCACTGGAGCGGCGCGCTGATGATGAGGTCCTGCGTATCAAGGAGGGCCGCGACTGATGGGCAACCAGATCATCAAGCAGCCGGACGGCCACTTCGCGATCTTCTCGTCGGAGACCGACACGGTCATCGTCTGGGATGCGACCGCAGATGAGGTCGTGGAGTGGTTCGCGGAATGGGCTGCCGAGATGGCCCGCCAGACTGCCGGGCGTCACATCGACAACGTGGCTGCTGGCGAGCCGCGAAAGTCCTACGCCCAGTTCGCGATGAGCTGGAGGGAGGCTTTGGTGGAGGACCGGAAGCACGGTGGCGAGGCGTGGATAGGGCGGACCGATGGGTGACCGCATGAGCGCCGTACGCCGTTGGTCCGCCGTCGTCACAGCCCCGGCGACCAGCCCCCAGGTCTTGGCCCAGAAGTTCTGGTTCTGGGTGGGCATCCCCCTCATGCTCGCCACCGTCCCGGCGTTCGCGATCGGATGGACGTGGACAGCCCCGGTGCGTGTCCTGCCCGTGTGGATGTACCTGCTGCTGGTCGTCACCCGGCAACGCGATGAGGCCCGCGCACGGCTCGCTGAGACTCGCGAAAGGATGGCCGGGTGAGCATCTGGTCCAGCATCGAAGGCCCCGACATCCTCGCCCTCGACGGCCACCAGGAGGCGGCCAACTACCGGGGCGAAGGCGACCCGACCATCGAGATCGACGTCGCGGTCACCAGTTTCCACGACCACATCCGGTTGGCGTTGCTCGGCGACTCCCCGGACGTGTGTGCTCTGCTGTCACCCACAGCAGCCGCCATGCTCTGCGACCGCCTCAGCAAAGCCCTGGAGCGACCCCGTGGATGACCTGACCGCGTCCCTTCGGGAACGTCTAACCTCGCGGGGCGTGCGGGAACTGGTCGAATGGGACGACCTCACCGAGCAGGAACGCGTCAACACCTACGGGCTCTGCCCCATCCATCGCACGCCGGTGGCCTCTCGGTTCACCGTCACCCTCGACGACAACGACGCCGTACACGCCGAGCACGAGACCGTGTGCACCGCGTGCGAACTGGAGGCCAAGGCGTGATCTGCCAGCCGTGTAAGGACCGTGAGCACGGGGACTGCCCGGGTGGGACGTGGTGCCCATGCCAGCACCACCCGTCGCGTGTGATGGAGGAAGGCGAGCACAGTGGATGAGTTGATCGCGTTCCTCCGGGACAGGCTGAACGAAGACGAACAGGCAGCGCGGGCGTGCATCCAGGAGGTTGGCGCGGGCCATACAGGCGACCCCTACGCAGACGGGTCCGGCGTAGCCGACCGCGACGACTACCCGTCGTACCCGTGGGGTGCTGGCGAGGCTGAGAGCGCCTACATGGCCCGGACGCAGCCTGACCGCGTGCTCCGCGAGATCGACGCCAAACGGCGGATCATCGAGCACAACCGCCGCATTCATCAGCGAGCAGACCCCGTAGATCACCCAGAGCAGGCGTATGTGCTCGCGGCAGGAGCGAGCGACTACGTGCTCAAGATCCTCGCCCTGCTGCACTCCGACCACGAGGACTACCAGGAGAGTTGGCGGCCATGAGCGCCGACGTAGACGCCCTCGTGGCCTTCCTCCGCGCCCGGCTCGACGAAGACGAGCAGGTGGCGCGCGACGCTCGCTCATACGACAGTGAGGCCGAGGCGGAGGACTTTGGCCCGACCACTTACCAGGTGGCGACCTGGGCCAAGGCGGAGCCGCCGGTCCGGGCGTTTGTCGACGGGATGAGCCCGGCCCGTGTGCTGCGCGACATCGAAGCCAAGCGGCGGATGCTGTCCGAGATGATCCCAATCCTCGACGACCTCGACCACATCGCAGACATGGAGGGCAAGGCACCGAGACACCCGGTACGTCCAGGTGAGTACCTGGGGGAGGACGGAGCCCCTGCCGCCTTCCTGCTCAAGCTGCTGGCCCTGCCGCACGCCGACCACCATCTATATCGCGAGGAGTGGAAGCTTTGATCACCGGATTCCTACTGCTGATCGTCGGACTGTGCATGATCGCCGCCGAGATCTGGCTCGCCACGATCGGCACGCCGCTCGCCCTGGTCGCATGCCTGCTGGTGCTCACCGGGTTAACCGAGTACATCGTGGCCCGCGAGTGGTGGGACGAGGTGCGGCCATGAGCGAGCCCGACTTGGTCGTGATCCGCCCATCTGTGGACCTGCAGCCCGGCCTCCTGCCCTCCTACTGCGACGGATGGTGGTTCGACCGCGCCCGGTTGCCTGGTCCTGCCGTCTTTCCCACGCTGGCGCAACTCGCCAGAGTCGCTGTTCCGACAGGACGGTTCGAGGTCCGCTATGACGGCGCCGTGGCCGAGGTGTACGAGGTGCGATCGTGAGCGAAGAGGAGTACAGGCGCATCAACGAACTGGCCCTCCTCGTCGCCGCCCGTGACGCAGAGAGGGTGGCGACGCTTCGCGAGGCCGCGGACCGGCTGGAGGCTACCTACGCGACCGCCCGGGCCGTGCTCAAGGCGGAGGCCGACTCGATGGGCCGCATCCCCGAGGAGATGCGCGACGCGGCCGGCCGGTTCATCCTGCTCGACGCCGTCGTAGCGATCGTCCAGGCCCGGGCCGCGCTCGCCCACTCGAAGGCGGAATAGCCATGACCAGCAGTGATCCGCTGACCTGGAAGGGCATGACGTTCTGGACCGCAGCGTTCCTCGCCGCCTGGCTGGTCGGCGCGTCCATCGCCGTCAAACTCGCGACAGGCGTCTGGGGTGGCACACCGAACGACCCGCTTTGGGTGGGTCCGGTATCCGCCGCCGCAGGCATGGTCGTCGCTGCTGCTTCCACCGTCGGCTACATGGCCGCTAAGGAACTGGCCACGCGTCACCCCGGGCCACCCGCACGGCCTGCGATCACGAGGGTGCCGTGCCAGTCAAGTCATCTCGAGGTGCGGCCATGACGGCGCAACCGTGCGACCACGCGGGCGCCGTACCAGTCGAGTCCGTCATCACCGGGGAGACCCTCGCCGCGCTCTGCCCTGGCTGCGACGTCCAGCTCCCCGCCGAGTTCATCGGCTGCCCGCACGCCAACGTGATCGACGCGCCCACGCTGGGCGAACCGCCCGGCCGCCGGTCCTGCAACGACTGCGGCACCACAGGCTGGTATCCCAATCGCACGGGCATGTCGTACACCAACGCCGAGACGCTCACCGGCCTGGTGCGGGCAGGCTTCACGATCCCGTCGATCTCAAACATGAACGTGCCGACCTCGCTGGAGATCCGCGAGGAGTGGCAGCGACGAGCGGGATGGACGAGCTGCTCACAGAGCACGCAGACAAGGCGGGCAGGCCGTTCGGCATGACCGCTGATCAGGTGGTCGCGTACATCGCCATGGGTGACCGGATGCACGGCGACGCTCGGCCCGGGGAGTGCGGTGCCGTGGACCCTCGCAAGGAATCGCAGTGGTGCCGCGAGGCTGAGGGCCACACTGGGGCCCATTCGCCGGTCGCCTCCCCGCGAGGTGTGTGCGGTGTCTCGATGCCGCCGTACGACCCGTACACGTACTGCGGGTTGCCTGTTACGCATCTCGGGCACACACCGCACGTCGAGTCGCTGAACTGTCTGCCCGGCCTGCCACAATGACCACATCATGACAACACCCCCCGGACTTCTCGACGCCCCATCTGTGATCCGTGGACGGGACGGCGCACTGGCGTGGATCCCCGGCTCCCTGCCCGTCCCCGTCCCCGAGAACGCGGCCACGATGACCGTCGCCGAATGGCTCGGCATCAACACGAACTGACCCGTTTGATCAGCGGCGCGATCTGTGCAACGCTGATGCCAGCAGATCACCTATGCCCTCGGACACGCCCGTCCGGGGGTTTTCGTGTTTCCCCCGGGGGTGATCATGCAGGCTCGCGACGTCGTCACACCCTCCGAAGCCGCAGCAGTATTCGGCATCCCGGCCGCCACCGTCCGGTCCTGGATCCGGCGTAAGAACATCCGGCCGCTCGGGAAGATCGGCCCGTACAACCGGTACGACTACCAGGAACTCGCCGAACTCGAACGCGACATGCGGGTCCACACGCCCTGAACCGGGGAGGTGGCCGTGGCCTGCCTCCTGTTCCACGCCTGGCAGACCATCGACATCACCGGCCGCGTTCACACCCAGCGGTGCAAGCACTGCCCGAAGACCCGCATCCGCGTCACCGGCCCGAAGAACGACAGCCGCGACTGACCCGCAAGGGAGAACCCGATGCTGATCGCCGCACTCATCCTCGCCCTAGTCGTCGGCGCATGGGCCGCCGTAGACCGGGCCTGGCCGCTCCTGCTCCTGGCCATCGCCGTGGTACTCATCACGCTGGCCGGCGGCAACCCGTTCAACTAACCCCGAATGCCACGCAGCCTGGGCCGTAGCGGCGGACGGTGGCGGCGAGCACGCGCCACCCTGATGGCCGAGGCCCCCGACATTTGCTGGATCTGCGGGCACGCTGGCGGCGCCAACGACGCAGACCACCACCCCCCCCTCGCCACCCTCGAAGCCGAGGGGCTCGACCCCTGCGACCTGCGGTACCTGCGCCGGGCCCACGGCGTGACCGGGTGCCCAACATGCGGGCGGGCGTGCAACCAGTCCAAGGGGGCCAAGTTGCTGCCCCCCGCCCCCAAAGCGTCCCGGGCCTGGTAGGTGGTAGCCCGTGCTGTACGTGGTCACAGGTCCACCAGCTGGGGGGAAATCAACGTGGGTCCGGGAGCATGCGAAACCCGGGGACGTGGTGGTGGACTACGACCTCATAGCAGGGGCACTCTCGGCGCCCGGCGCAGACGGCACCCCCCACGACCACCGTGGTGCCGTACGTGACGTCGCGTTCCGAGCTCGCTCAGCTGCGATCCGCGAAGCGCTGCGCCACATCGCCGACATCGACGTGTACATCATCCACTCGCTGCCGCCTGCCGATGCCCTGGCCAAGTACGCCGAGCACCACGCGCACCTGGTGACTGTCGACCCAGGACGAGACGTGGTCATGCAGCGCATCGCCGAGCAGCGACCACGCACCGCTCGCGATGTGGCTGCTCGCTGGTACTCGCAAGCGGGACGAGGGCGGCAGTACGGGGCACCACCCACCCCTGGCAGGGACACCCCCCCTGGTACCCCTCACCCCATGCACACCCCACCACCTACC
>JAOPXC010000002.1 GCA_025965335.1 Nocardioides sp.
GGATCGAGTGGTAGACGACCTCGGACTCGTACTGCGCGGCGACACCGGAGACCAGGCGCTGCTTCTCGGCCTCGGGGATGCCGAGCTTGTCGTAGGTGTTCTTGATGTCCTCGGGGAGGTCGTCCCACGTGGCGGCCTGCTTCTCGCTGGACCGAACGAAGTACTTGATGTTGTCGAAGTCGATCGTCGACAGGTCCGAGCCCCAGGTCGGCATGGGCTTGCGGTGAAAGAGCTTGAGCCCCTTGAGGCGGAGGTCGAGCATCCACTGCGGCTCGTTCTTCTTGCCGGAGATGTCGCGCACGACTTCCTCGCTGAGCCCGCGCTTCGCGTCGGCCCCGGCGACGTCGGAGTCGCTCCAACCGAAGTCGTAGCGGCCGATGCCTGCAAGCTCGGGGTTGCGCTCGTCGATGGTCGTCATGAGGTGACCTGCTCCTTCGTGGTGGCTGTGCTGGTCGGGGTCGTACTGCGGGGCGTGCTGGTCGTGGTGGTGCCGGGGATGCAGGTGGTGCAGACCCCGTCGCCGTGGGCGATGGTGGCCAGTCGCTGCACGTGGCGTCCGAGAACGCGGCTGATTGCCTCGGTCTCGGCCTCGCACAGCTGTGGGAACTCGTGGGCTACGTGGGAGACCGGGCAGTGCTGCTGGCACAGCTGCTCACCCACGACAGGAAGTTCACGAACCGAGGCGGCGTAGCCCTCGTCGGTGAAAACGGTAGCGAGGACCTCGGCCGGACTGAGCTCGGGGTGCTCGGCCATGACGCCATCGAACCGCTCTTCGATGAACGCCACGCGACGGGTGGCGAATTCCCGCACCGCGGTGTCGCCGCCGGTCTCGGCTACGAATCGCAGGGCCTGGGCGGCGAGGTCGTCGTACTGCTGGTCGAAGCCGTCGCGGCCGGTCTCGGTCAGGGCGAACACCTTGGCGGGGCGACCGCGGCCGCGGGCCGCGAGGCTGCGCGGCTCCCGGGCCTCCACGGCACCGTCGTCGAGCAGCTGGTCGAGGTGCCGGCGGACCGCCGCGGGCGTCAGCTGGAGGCGCTCGGCGAGCGCGGCGGCGGTGGACGGTCCGTTGTCCAGGATCGACCGGACGACGCGCTGACGCGTCGGATGGTCGGGTGCCCCGGTGAATTCCACAACATCATTGTGCCGTTATTGGCGGGAGGCCTTCAAGCAAGGCAACCCTTACCTTCCACGCGTGGACGCGTTGTTCCCCAGCCACCACAGGCCGAGGAACGGCAGGACGAGCGGGAAGTAGCCGTAACCCTGCCCGAAATGGGACCACACGGTCTTGTCCGGGAACCAGTCGGTCACGACGTAGCTGAGGGTGCCGACGGCCAGGACGCCGACCAGCTCGACGAAGCACGCAGCGACCGCGATCAGCCATGCTCGGGGCCCGCCGAGCAGCAGGCAGGTCGTGGCCACGAGGTAGACGACAGCCGCGACGAGAGACAGCGAGTAGGCCAGCGGCGCCCGGTCGGCATGCAGGCCGAGCTGGACCAGCGAGCGACCGGTTGCGGCAACCGCGAAGACGCCGTACCCGAAGACGAGGATGCGGCCGGGCCCGGAGGCGAGGCGACTGCCGGGCTGATCAGGCACCGGCGCCAGCCCAGATCGAGTCGAGGCGGAGCTCGAGGGCGACCACGGTGAACGTCGCGACCAGCAGGACACCGGTGCCGGCGCGGCTGCGCTCGGCCAGTGACCACAAGGCGCCGATCGGCAGGGCACACAGAGCCCCGACGAGATAGCTGACGAACAGCACGCCCGACACGTTGCGAGACGTGGACGAGAGCGCCACGACGCCCACGACCGCCTGCACGAGGAGCACCAACTCGATGACCGCCAGCAGGACGAACGTCGGGTCGCCGGCCGTCTCGTTGCGGATGAGCAGCACCACGATCAGCACCATCGCCACCCCGGCCAGCCCGAGGACCGCCGCCAGCAGCCAGACATTCACGCCGCAAGGGTAGGTCCCGGCGCCCGGAGCCCCCTCCCTAGACTGACCGCGTGTCCGAAGCCGCTCCCGCCGACCCAGCGGTCCGGGTCGACGGCCTCGCGATGAGGTACGGCGACAAGGTCGCCGTGGCCGACCTCTCCCTCACCGTGGAGCGACAGTCGATCACCGCGGTCCTCGGCCCCAACGGGGCGGGCAAGACCACGACGCTCGAGACCTGCGAGGGCTACCGCAAGCCCCAGCGCGGCACCGTCCGGGTGCTCGGGCTCGACCCGGTGCGCCAGCGTCGCGACCTCCTCCCCCGCATCGGGGTGATGCTGCAGGGCGGCGGCGCCTGGAGCGGTGTGCGCGCGATGGAGATGCTGCGCCACGTGGCGAAGCTGCACGCGCATCCGCTCGACGTCGGAATGCTGTCGGACCGCCTGGGCCTGGGCGAATGCGGTCGGACCCCCTACCGGCGGCTCTCCGGCGGCCAGCAGCAGCGCCTCGGCCTGGCCATGGCGATCGTCGGTCGTCCCGAGATCGTGTTCGTGGACGAGCCGACCGCGGGCATGGATCCGCAGGCCCGCCGTACGACCTGGGAGCTGCTCGAGGAGCTGCGGTCCGACGGCGTGACGGTCGTGCTCACCACGCACTACATGGATGAGGCCGAGCGGCTCGCCGACCGGATCCACATCATCGACCACGGACGCCTGATCGCGAGCGGCTCGCCGCTGGAGCTGACTCGGGGCGGCGGCGCCGGGTCCGCCGGGATCAGCACGATCCGGCTGGTCGTGACCCGCCCGTTCCCGCCCGGCGCGCCGGAGTCGCTGCGCCGGGCGCTGGGCCAGGGAACCGACGTCACGCAGCTCGACCGGGTCAGCCTGCTCGTCACCGGCCCCGCGGACGCGTCGACGCTGGCCAAGGTCTCGCGCTGGTGCGAGGAGAACGCCGTGTTGCCGGAGTCGCTTTCGCTGGGGCAACGCACCCTCGAGGACGTGTTCCTGGAGATCACCGGTCACGAGCTGGCCGAATGAGCACGTTCACACCCCGGCCCGGGGCCGCGCCTCTCCCCCGTCAGGTCCTCGCGCAGGCGTCCATGGAGGCCCGGCTGATGCTGCGCAACGGCGAGCAGCTGCTGCTCGCCGTCGTCATCCCCGTCATCGTGCTGATCGGAGCCGTCCAGGGCGCCGACCACATCGGGCTCACGTACCAGCACGCGGCGGTCGATGTCTTCACCCCGGGCGTGCTGGCACTCGCCGTGATGTCCACGGCCTTCACCTCGCTGGCGATCGCAACGGGCTTCGAGCGCAGGTACGGCGTGATCAAGTGGCTGGGCGCCTCGCCGCTGCCGCGGTCCGGACTCCTCGCGGGCAAGGTCGGCGCGCTGCTCCTGGTCGAGGTGCTCCAGGTCGCGGTGATCTCGGCCGTGGCGCTCCTGCTCGGCTGGGATCCGCACCCCGGGATTGCCGGCGCGGTGCTGGCCGTCGTGCTCGGCACGGCCGCGTTCGCCTCGCTCGGGCTGCTGGTCGCCGGGGCCCTGCGCGCCGAGGCGACGCTGGCCGCGGCCAACCTGGTGTACCTGCTGCTGCTCGCGGGCGGCGCGGTGGTGCTGCCGCTGTCGGCGTACGGCTCGTTCGGGACCGTGGTCCAGTGGCTGCCCTCGGGAGCCCTCGGCGACGCCATGCGCGACGCGCTCATCAACGGTGTGACCGGGTGGCGCGACCTGCTGGTGCTGCTGGCGTGGGCCGCGGTCGGCACCGTGCTCACCGCGAGGACGTTCAAATGGGAGTGAACTCCGAGGCCGAGGCGCCCTCCTCGATCACCGATCGGGTGGACCGCTGGCTGCAGTTGAGGCCGCTCGCGTGGGCCTCCCTGGTCGCCAACGGCGTCCTCGTGGTCACCGGCGGTGCCGTGCGGCTGACCGCGTCCGGGCTGGGCTGCCCCACCTGGCCGCGGTGCACCAGTACGTCGCTCGCGCCGCAGCACGGCGCGATGGACATCCACTCCGTGATCGAGTTCAGCAACCGGATGCTCACGTTCGTGCTGGCCGCCATCGCGATCGCCACCTTCATCGCCGCCTGGCGCACCGGACGTCGCGACCTCCGCCGGATCACGCTCCTGATGGGCCTCGGCATCCCCGCGCAGGCCGTCATCGGCGGCATCACCGTGCTGACCGACCTCAACCCCTGGGTCGTGTCGTTCCACCTGCTGTGCTCCCTGGCGATCATCGGCCTGTCGGTCGTCCTCCTCGACCGCATCGACCACCCGGAGCCGACCATCGCGCGCGGCCCGGTCGTCGGCCTCGCCTGGGCCACGTTCGCCGCGGCCTGGCTGGTCCTCTACCTCGGCACGGTGGTCACCGGCTCCGGTCCGCACGCCGGGGACCTCAAGTCGAAGCGCAACGGGCTCGACCCGCTCCAGGTCAGCCAACTGCACGCCGACGTCGTGTTCCTGTTCGTCGGGCTCACGATCGGGCTGCTCTTCGCGGCTGTCGCCACCCACGCGTCGGCGCAGGCGCGGACGGCCGTGGTCGTGCTGCTGGGCCTCGAGGTGAGTCAGGGAGCGATCGGCTTCGTGCAGTACTTCACGGGTCTGCCGGTCGTGCTGGTCGGCTTCCACATGCTCGGCGCCGCGCTCATCTCCGCGAGCGTCACGTGGGTGCTGCTGAGCGTCCGCAGCCCGCGCGAAACGGCCCGTCAGCGGGTGAGCAGCGGGTCCAGCGCGACGGTGACGAACAACAGCGACAGGTAGAGGTTCGAGGAGTGGAACAGCCTCATCGGCTGGATCACACTCAGGTCCTCGGTGCCGCGAGCCCGCGCCCACATGCGGTGCGCCTCCAGCAGGAACGCCGCGCCGAGCACGGCTGCCGCGATCGGGTAGACCGGCCCGGTGCCCGCCACCGGCCACAGCAGCAGGGACGTCGCGACCATGACCCAGCTGTAGATCACGATCTGCCGGCCCACCTCGCGGGCCGAGGTCACCACCGGCAGCATCGGCACGTCGACGTTCGCGTAGTCCTCGCGGTAGCGCAGCGCCAGCGCCCAGGTGTGCGGCGGCGTCCAGAAGAAGACCACGGCGAACAGCACGATCGGCACCCACGAGAGCTCGTTGGTGACCGCGGTCCAACCGATCAGGGCCGGGAAGCAGCCGGCGAGGCCGCCCCACACGATGTTCTGGGTGGTACGCCGCTTGAGCAGCATCGTGTAGCCGAAGACGTAGAACGCATTGGCCAGCACCGCGAGCCCGGCGGACAGCGGGTTGACCCACACGGCGAGGACCACCGTCGAGAGGATGCCCAGGACGAACCCGAAGACCAGGGCGGCCCGCGGCGAGACGATGTGCCGGGGCAGCGCCCGGCGGCGCGTGCGGCGCATCTGCTCGTCGATGTCGCGGTCGTAGACGCAGTTGAACACCGACGCGGAGCCCGCCGAGAACGTGCCGCCGACCACGGTCGCGACCACCAGCGCCAGGCCGGGGACCCCCTTGGCGGCGAAGAACATCACGGGGACCGTCGTCAGCAGCAGGAGCTCTATCACCCGTGGCTTGGTGAGTCCGATGTAGGCGAGCACGACGTCCTTGAAGGTCGCCGCATCAGACCCTGCTCCGGACTCTGGCTGCTCGACAGCAGAGGCCGCCTGGCCGACGTACGTCACGAATGTCCTCGGTGCTGAGGTGGTAGCTGATAAGCGTGGAGCGGGTGTGAGTCTATCGCCCCGGGTGAGTAGGCTCGGTGGTGCCCGAAGACCATCGAAAGGATGCTCGTGAGCACACCCCCTCAGCTGGACTGGACCGACGTCGACCAGAGGGCGGTGGACACGAGCCGAATGCTCGCGATGGACGCGGTCCAGAAGGTCGGAAACGGGCATCCGGGCACCGCCATGAGCCTCGCCCCGGCGGCCTACCTGCACTTCCAGTAGGTGTTGCGGCACAACCCCGCCGACCCGCACTGGCCCGGCCGCGACCGCTTCGTGCTGTCCTGCGGGCACTCCTCGATCACGCTGTACACGCAGCTCTACCTCGGCGGCTGGGGTCTGGAGCTCGAGGACCTCAGGACCCTGCGCACCTGGGGCAGCAGAACGCCCGGGCACCCGGAGCACGGGCACACCGCGGGCGTCGAGACGACCACCGGACCCCTCGGCCAGGGGGTCGCGAACGCCGTCGGCATGGCGATGGCGGCGCGCCGCGAGCGCGGCCTGCTCGACCCGAACGCCGACGAGGGCGGGTCGCCGTTCGACCACCACATCTACGCGATGTGCAGCGACGGCGACCTCGAGGAAGGCGTCAGCGGCGAAGCGTCCTC
>JAOPXC010000009.1 GCA_025965335.1 Nocardioides sp.
CGGTTCGCCAACGACCTCGCCGAGGCGCTCGCCGACACCTCCGACCTGACCTCCGAGCAGCGCGCGGCACGCAACGGCCTGGCCAACCGGCAGGTCACGATCCGCTGACCCGACCGGGTGGTCGAGCGGCGAGCGTCCACCCACCGCTGGTTGAGGAGGTGGCGCCGAGCAAACCGCCTCGAAACCCGGTGACCAAGGCAGCGCGGGGAGCTCGTTGCCGCATCAGTCGTCGCGGCGCCGCAACACCCAGGCCTGCAGCCGGGAGTAGCCCTTCACCGACGTCCGGCGCATCCGCCGGAAGGAGTACGGCGAGCCGCCCGGGTCGCTCTCGGCGGACTCCGACCGGTCGTCCTCGACCCCGGACAACGCCTCGTAGGCGCCGCGGTCGACGAGCACCGCACCCGGCCGCGCGATGGACGTCAGCCGGGCCGCGAGGTTGACGGTCGGGCCGAACACGTCGCCCAGGCGGCTGACCACCTCGCCGTACGCGAGGCCGGCGCGGACCGCCGGGAACGGATCCGCGTGGTCCGCGCCGCGCTTCGCCATCGCCAGCGCGATCTCGGCCGCCGCCGACACGTCGTCGGCCACGAACAGCACCTCGTCACCGATGTTCTTGATGATCCGGCCGCCCCCGTCGGTCACGACCCCCGACGCCGTGTCCTCGAAATGCTCGATCCACTCGACGAGCTCGGCCTCGGCGAGGGTCTTGCTGTGCGAGGTGTAGCCGACGATGTCGACGAAGCAGACGGCCAGGTTCGTCACCGGGGACCGCGCCGACTCGACGGCAAGCATCCGGCTGGCAGCCGAGGCCAGGTGCCGGCGCCAGATGTAGCTCTGCAGCGAGTCGACGCGCGGCAGCACCTGCTCGGTCAGCTCGGCCAGCTGGGTGGCGGGGTCGGCCCCGCTCTTCAGGGCGACATCGGTGAGCAGGCTGGTCTCCCACTCGGCCAGCCGGGCGAAGCTACGTCCCCAGGTGCGGACCAGTGCCGACTGGGAGTCGGTCCCGAGGATGCCGAGGTCCACCAGGTCCTGGGTGAGCCGCAGCGCCTCGACGTCGGCCGGGGTGAACGCCACGTCGTCGGGGGCGGCATGGGGAAAACCCAGCAGCCGCCACAGCTGCTCGGCGACCTCGATGGACACGCCGGACCGCTCGGCGACCTGCTCGCGGGTCAGGCTGGGGGCCTCGCCGAGGAGGAACTCCTCGACGGCCTCGAGGGCACCCGCCAGCTCGGGCAGATCGGTGCTCAGGACGTGCCGAACCGCTCGATCGCCACGGCCTCGAGCGCCTTCCTGAACGACGGCAGCTCCTCGGAGAGCTTGTTCACGGCGTCCACCGTGAAGTGGATCAGCTCGAGCTCGGTGAGCGCGACGATGGACGCCGTACGCAGCGAGTGGTTGACGATCGCGGCCTCGCCCATGATGTCGCCGGGGCCCAGCTGGGCGATCTCCTTGCCGTGCTGGCGCACCGAGACCGTGCCGTCGAGCACGATGTAGGCCTTGTCGGCGGGTGTCTTCTCCCAGATGGGAGACCACCCCTGGGGCACGTGCACGCGGGTGCCGGCCGCGCTGATGCGCGCGACCTCCTCGGGGGAGAACGCATCGAAGAACGATTCAGCCATGCCGTGCCTTTCCAGCGTCGCGGTGCTCCCCGGGCGATCCTTGCCGACCCGGGGTGGGGTGTCCAGCACGATGGGTCGGCGTGGCACTGAACCGGATCGTGTGGTCGCGGCGTCAGGTAGGACATGGAGGGGCAGACGGTGGCCGAGTCGACGAGGACGGGCTCCTTCGAGGAGTTCGTCCTGGCGCGCTCTGCGTCGCTGTACCGGACGGCCTACCTGATGACGGGCCGCCGCGCCGAGGCCGAGGATCTGCTCCAGACCGCGCTGATCAAGCTGTACGTCGCCTGGCCCCGGGCGTCGATCGTGGCTGCGCCGGAGGCCTACGCGCGGCGGGTCCTGGTGAACACGTTCATCTCCGGCCGGCGGCCGGCGCGGTTCACCCGCGAGCGCCTCGTCCGCATACCCCCGGACCTGGCCGTCGATGATCCGGACCTGGACGACCGGTTGACGCTGTGGCCGCTCGTGGTCTCGCTGCCTCCGCGACAACGGGCGGTGATCGTGCTGCGCTACTACGGCGGACTGAGCGAGAGCGAGATCGCTCACGCCCTGCGCTGCGCCCCCGGCACGGTGAAGTCGACCGCCTCGGCGGCACTGAGGTCGCTACGAATGCTGATGGGAGAACTGCGGTGAGTATCGAGGAGGAGCTCCGGATCGAGCTCGAGACGGTCGCCCGGGCGCTGCCTTCCCAGCCCGTCGTGTCGGTGCCGGGCCTGGAGCGCGCCGGTCGTCGGGAGCGCACCCGGGTGCGGGCAACGCTCGTGAGCGTGGCAGCCGCGGCGGCCGTCGTGGTGGCGGTAACAGGAGCCAGCGTGCTGGGGCGGGGGTCCGGTCCCGACCCGGCACCGCCCGGGCCCGCCCCGTCGGGACCGCAGCACGGCGAACCCGCCACCCTCGAGGACCTGCCCGTGGGCCCGTCCACCGGCGTGCCCTGGCGGCAGGGCGGCGTCTGGCACGTCGACGGCACCGAGATCGCCACCCCGCTCAAGACTGTCGTCTTCCGTGGTGGCACCACGCTGGTCGGTCGGAGTGCTGCGGACGGCGCCTCGTGGTCCCTCGTCCGCGATGGGCAGTTGGTGCCGTTGGTCGAGTCTCCATGGCCCCTCGTCCCGAAGGTGTCGCCGGACGGCTCCCGCATTGCCTGGGTCCAGGAAGAGGGCAGCCATCAGCTGGGGACCTATCGGAGCCGCGTTCACTACCGGGTCGTGGCATTCGACGTGGCCGGCCAGCGGGAGGTCGGGGCGCTGGACCGCACCCAGCTCGTCGAGTGCTGCGACGCAGGTGGGTCGCTGACCCTGCTTGGTCTCAACGCGAACGGCCGGGTGCTCTTCGGATCGATGGGTGGCGATCCGGTGCTGTGGGAGCCGGGCGACGGCGAGACCGTGCTCCGTGGGCGGGAGGCAGACCTCTTGGTCGGAGACATGTGGCCGGGCGGGATCACCTGGCAGGAGGAGGGGGGCGCGGGAATCATGGACGTGGTGGGCGCCTACGGGACGGTCGGCACCGACGGCACCGTGCACCGGGTCGGGACGATGCCCGACGACCAGTTGGGCCGCTGGTCCGGCGACGGGTCCGCCTACGTCTACCCGGGCACCAGCGAGGGCGACTCCCCGTCGAAGGTCCGGCTCGATCACCTGTGGGTGAAGCGCATCGACGCGCAGGAGCCCGTCGAGCTGCGGCTCCCGTCGGCACCTTCCTTCCAGGTCGTGGCGTGGGAGTCGGCCGACGTCGTACTCATCGAGGCCCGTCAGCCGTACGGCGAACCGGGGGACTACGAGCCGGGTCTCGTGGGCCTGGTGCGCTGCGACGCGAGCTCCGGTGACTGCGAACGCGTGGCCGACGGACCGACCGGGGGTGCGACGGTGCCGGACCTCTACTGAACGGCCAGGGGTTCGCGGGTGATCGGGCAGCTCATGCAGCGGGGGCCGCCTCGTCCCGAGCCGAGCTCGGAGCCGGCGATGCGCACGACCTCGATCCCGGCCTCCTCGAGCCGCGCGTTGGTCTCGTCGTTGCGCTCGTAGGCGACCGCGACCCGGGGTGCGAGGGCCAGGGTGTTGTTGCCGTCGTCCCACTGCTCGCGCTCCGCGGTGACGGGGTCGAGGCCGGTGTCGATCTGGTGCAGCGTGTCGATCCCCATCGCCTTGGCGGCGGCGACGAGGAACGGCGCGGGGCCGGCGACGTCGAGCACCAGGTCGCCGTCGGGCTCGGCGCTCCCGTCCTGGGTGATCGCCCAGGCCTGCAGGGAGTCGGCGACGTTGGGGTACATCACGATCTTGTCGACGTCGACCATCGTGGCGACGGTGTCGAGGTGCATGGTCGCGCGTTCCTGCGCGATCGGTACGGCGAGCACGATCCGCGCCAGGCCCTCGCGGAACACCTGGCGGGCCAGCCGCTCCGCGCCGGCGGGCGTCGTGCGCTCTCCCACGCCGACGGCGATCACACCGGGGGCCAGCAGGAGGACGTCGCCACCCTCCACGTGCTCGAAGTGGTGGCCGTGGAAGCGCGGGGTCTCGTGGAACCGCGGGTGCAGGCTGTAGATCAGCTCGGTGAGCTGGGTCTCGCGCTTGCGGGCCGGCATCGCGAGCGACGTGATCGCGACCCGGTCGCGCACCCAGACGCTGGAGTCCCGGGTGAACAGCAGGTTGGGGAGCGGGTCGATGAGGAAGTCGTCGTGGGCCATCAGCGACGTCACCAGCCCGAAGCCACCGCGCACCTCGTCGTTGCGGATGCCCGCGGTGAGGTAGCCGGTCAGCTCGTCGGGCGGGGCGTCGTGCAGGAAGCCCAGCAGGTAGCCGCGCATCGTGTCGCCGAGGTCGAGGTCGGAGAGTGCCGTGCCGATCGCGGCGTCCCTGGCCGCCGCGGTCTCGAGGGTCTCGGTGAGCAAGTCGGTGAGGTAGAGCACCTCGACGTCGCGGTCGCGCAGCGCCGCGGCGAACGCGTCGTGCTCGTCCTGAGCCCGGGCGACCCAGGGAATGCCGTCGAAGAGGAGCTTGTCGTTGTTGCGGGGGGTGAGCCGCTTCAGCTCGTTGCCGGGACGATGCAGCATCACGGTCCTGAGCCGACCGACCTCGCTGTCGGCGCCGTGCACGGCGCCCGGTGCACCCGTGGGAGTCATGCCCGAACTCTAGGGCCCGCGGGTCCCGGGGCTCCTGGGGAGCGGGTCAGCGGAGCAGCTCGACGAGCGTGAGCACACCCAGCGCCAGACAAACCGCCGCGCCGACGTAGTGCAGGACGTGCAGCGAGATCCAGCGCAGCAGCGACCGGCCGGCGAGCACGGCGAGACCGCTCACGGCGAGCAGGGCGCCGAGGGCGCCGACGAAGACGCTCGAGGGTGCCTGGTACTTCGCGACCAGGGAGATCGTCAGCAGCTGGGAGAGGTCACCCCACTCGGCCGCGAACAGCACGAGGAACGAGGCCAGGACCGCCCGGAAGCCGTGCACGTCGTTGGCCTTCGCGGCGAACTCGTCTCCCGAGTCCTGGTGGTGGCTGCGGCCCTCGCGGAAGAGGATCACCGCGCCGACCAGGAACATCAGCGCGGCAACCGCGCGTACCGCGTTGTCGGGCAGGAACGATGCCGCGTGCCCGAGAGCCACGGCCACGACCGTCTGCACCGCGAACGCGGCGCCGACTCCGAGCCAGACGAGGATGGGGCGGTACTTCGTGGCCAGCACGAGCGTGGCGAGGAACGTCTTGTCCGGGAGCTCGACGACGAAGATGGCGCCGAACGTCAGCGCGATGACCGCGAGATCCATCAGGTGGTGCGCTCCACTCTTCCCTGTCGGCCTGCTCGCGGATGGCCAGCAGGTGGCTCGGCGATTCTTCCATCGCGCCCTGCGCGGCGATCAGGCGACCCCTGGTCGGTCGTCTGACCAGTTCAGCGGAGGAAGGAGCGGCTTGCGGCCGCGGCGTCGGCGAGGACGTCGACGACGGGTCGACCCAGGGCAGCCGCGGCCCGGGTCACGTCGTCGTACTCCGGCTGCGCGTTCACGACGACCCCGTCGAGGCTCGCCAGCTTCACCGCGATCGTCTCGCCGCCCACGTCGACGCTGACCATCTCGCGGTCGAGGGCGTGCTTGCCCAGCGGCTGCTCACGCAACCCGATCGTCGAGGTCTGCCGGAAGATCTCGGTGCGTACGACGGCGGCGCGGTCGGCGGCGACCAGGACCGACAGCGTGTGCGCCGGGCGACCCTTCTTCATGAGGATCGGCGTGAGCCACGCGTCCGACGCGCCGGCCCGGAGGAGCGCGGCGATGACGGCCGGCCAGACCCGGGGGTCGAGGTCGTCGATGTTCGACTCGATGAGCAGCGGCGCCTGGGACGGGCGGTCGCTGGCTGTCGTCCCCACGAACATCCGCAGGACGTTGGCGTGCCCCTCCGGGTCGCGGCCGCCGGCACCGACCCCGATCGAGGCGGTCGTCATCGGAGGCTGGGGGCCCCAGCCCGTCGCGATCGTCGTGAGCAGCGCGGCGCCGGTCGGCGTGCACAGCTCGGTCGCCGGCGCGCCCGCGGGGCCGGCGTACGACGGGACCCCGCGCAGCAGCTCGGCCACCGCGGGTGGCGGGACCGGCAGCGTCCCGTGGGCGCCCGCGATCGTGCCCGAGCCCACCGCCACCGGGCTGACCGCGATCTCGGCGGCGCCGAGGTGGACGAACCCCGCGCTGACACCGACGACGTCCGCGATCGCGTCCAGGGCCCCGACCTCGTGGAAGTGGACGTCGAGGGGGTCGCCGCCGTGGACGGTCGCCTCGGCACCGGCCAGCCGCTCGAAGACGCGGACCGCCAGGCCGCGCACCGGGCCGGCCAGGTCGGCCGCCTCCAGCAGCGAGCGGACGTCGCGCCACGACCGGTGGTGTGCGGAGTCCGCGATCTCGACATGGCAGCGGGTGGCCGCGAACCCGTTGCGCTGCACCCGCTCGACGCGCAGGCGCACCGGCTCGGGGGCGATCGCGTCGACCGCGCCCTGCAGCACCTCGACCGGCACCCCGGCGCCGACCAGGGCGCCGAGCAGCATGTCCCCGCTCGCGCCGGACGAGGCGTCGATCCAGACGGTGTCGGTGGTCGTCATCGGGGGGTCCGGCGGGCAACCCGGGCCGCGAAGACGCCGGCGCCGAACCCGTTGTCGATGTTCACCACGGTCACGCCGGGTGCGCAGGAGTTCAGCATGGCCAGCAGGGCGGCTATCCCGCCGAACGAGGCGCCGTACCCGACGCTGGTCGGCACCGCGACGAGGGGTACGCCGGTGAGCCCGCCGACCACCGACGGGAGCGCGCCCTCCATGCCGGCCACCACGACCAGGCAGTCGGCGGCCGCCAGCCGGTCGCGCACGCCGAGGAGCCGGTGCAGCCCCGCGACCCCGACGTCCTCGATCCGGTCGACGGAGGCGCCGTACACGCGGACCGTCAGCGCCGCCTCGGCCGCGACCGGTCCGTCCGAGGTGCCCGCCGACACGATCGCGACCACACCACTGGGCGCCGGCAGCGGCCCGAGAGTGACCGCACGTGCGAGCGGGTCGAGGATGGCGTCGGGGAGCTCGTCGGCGATCTCCGCCATCGCCTGGTCGGACAGCCGGGTGGCCAGGACCGCGCGCTCGGGGTGCTCGGCGTGCAGGGTACGCAGGATCGCAATGATCTGCGCCGGCGACTTGCCGGCTCCGTAGACCGCCTCGGGGTCCCCGGTCCGCGCCGCCCGGTCGACGTCGACGCGCGCGAACCCGAGGTCGGTCGTCCGCGGGTCGGGGTCGCGCTGGTCCACGGAGCCGAACCTATCCGGGTCGTCGTCCCGGAGGGGCGCCGACCGGTGCCCGCAAGCTGCCGAGCGCGCCTGGCCCGGTGATCGACGGTCGGTTCGCGACGCTGATCGACGGTCCGGTTCGCGACGCTGATCGAGCTTGTCGAGACCACCTGTGCACGCGACCGGAACCGTGGTCGACAAGTCCGCCGGTCGGGTTGCGAGACAGGCGCCGGCGCGCCTTGCTCGGCCGGCCGAGGTCGTTGCCCCTGTCGGTGGCCGGGTGTTGGCTGAGGAGCTCGGGGTCGACCGTCACTCATGAGGAGCACACATGCCCAAGTTCGAGTCCTACGCCCAGGGCACCCCCAACTGGGTCGAGCTGATCACGCCCGACCAGCAGGCCGCCAAGGCGTACTACGGCGACCTGTTCGGCTGGGACTACGAGGTGAACCCGGTCGACGACCAGGGCAACGTCTACCTGATCAGTCAGTTGCAGGGATCCAGGATCGCCGGGATCGGTGGGCAGCTGCCTGAGCTGGCTGGGCACCCGGCGTTCTGGAACGTCTACCTCGCGGTCGACGACGTCGACGCGGTGACCGCCTTGGTTGCCGGTGCGGGAGGCACGGTCGAGGCCGGACCCTTCGATGTGGTGGACGCCGGCCGGATGGCCGCGATCCAGGACCCGACCGGTGCCCGGGTCAACCTGTGGCAGGCCAACCGGACCGTCGGCACCGGGCTGGCCAACGAGCCCGGGACCCCCATCTGGAACGAGCTGGTGTCTCCCGACCTCGACACCGCGACCCGCTTCTACAGCGAGATCCTCGGCGTCGGGTGGCGGCCGAGCGAGATGGTGGAGGGGGGCGACTACACCTGCCTGGTCGTGGGCGACAAGCCGGTGGGCGGGGCGATGCCGCCGCAGCTGGAAGGCATTCCCCCGCACTGGAACGTCTACTTCAACGTGGCGGACTGCGACGCCTCGATGGCCAAGGCGGTCGAGCTCGGTGGGGCGGTCACGGCGCCCGCCTTCGAGGTGCCGGGCGTGGGTCGGATGGGTTTCCTGACCGACCCGCAGGGAGCGATGTTCGCCCTGATGCAGAACCCGCCGTCGTGACCCGTGCGGCCGGAGGCGATCAGGTGCGGGCCGGGTCGGCCGGGTACACCCCGAGGATCTTGACGTCGGTGGTGAAGAAGGCGAGCTCCTCGAGCGCGCGCTTGAGGGCGGGGTTCTCGGGGTCGGCCGGGTGCCCGTCGACCTCGGCGAGGAACTGCGTGGCGGCGAACTCGCCGCCGACCATGTAGCTCTCCAGCTTGGTCATGTTGACGCCGTTCGTCGCGAAGCCGCCCAGGGCCTTGTAGAGCGCCGCGGGCAGGTTCCGCACGTTGAAGATGAAGCTGGTGATCACCGGTCCGTTGCCGGGCCGGGCCTCGACGAGCTCGCGCGACAGGACCACGAACCTGGTGGTGTTGTGGTCCTCGTCCTCCACGTCCTCGGCGAGGATCTCCAGCCCGTAGATCTCCGCGGCCAGCGGCGGCGAGATCGCGCCCTGCGTGGGGTCGCCGGCCTCGGCGACCTCGCGCGCGGCACCCGCGGTGTCGCCGGAGATCACGGGAGTGAGCCCGCGCTCACGGATGATCCGGCGGCACTGTCCGAGGGCGTGCACGTGGCTGTGCACGGTGCGGATCGAGTCCAGGGACGAGCCCGGGACCCCCATCAGGTTGAACCGGATCCGCAGGAAGTGCTCGCCGATGATGTGGAGGCCAGACTCGGGCAGGAAGTGGTGGATGTCGGCCACCCGGCCGGCGATCGAGTTGTCGATCGGGATCATCGCGAGCTCCGCCTCGCCGGACTCGACGGCCGCGAAGACGTCCTCGAAGGACGCGCAGGCCAGCGCCTCCCAGGCGGGGTAGTGCTGTTTGCAGACGATGTGCGAGTTGGCGCCTGGTTCGCCCTGGTAGGCGATGCGTCGGACGGTCACGGCGGTCAGTTTCCCACGCTCGGCCGTCGGCTCGGGTGGGCTGCCCGAGGGATGGCGAGCGCGCCTGCGCCGCCGACGACTCTCACCGACCTAGGGTCGGAGAGGTGGTGGTAGTCGCGTCGCTCGCCCTCGTCGTCGCCGTGCTGGCCCTGGTGCTCTCGGTGGTCGGCCTGCGTCGTACGCACCGATCCCGGCGGGGCACCGGCGTCGAGGCGCTTCCCGAGGACGTCCACGGGCTACGCCAGGAGGTCGCCGCGCTCAAGGCCGAGTCCGGCGACGCCCTGCGCCAGCTCGCCGTGGTGCGGTACGACGCGTTCGGTGACATGGGCGGGCATCTCTCCTGGTCACTGGCGCTGCTCGACGACGGCGGCAACGGCGTCGTGCTCACCTCGATCCACGGCCGCAGCGAGGCCCGCACCTACGCCAAGAACGTCGCCGGGTGGACCTGCGAGCAGCAGCTGTCGCCCGAGGAGGAAGAGGCGATCGACCACGCCCGCCCCTGACCGTCCTCGTGGTTGGGCAGTGGGCGCCAGCGAGCGTCGTCGAAACCGAGCCGGTGGCTGACGGGTCTCGACAGCTCGACCATCGGCGCGTCAGGGCGCGGTGACGAACCGGCGCAGCAGCTCGACCAGCCGCGCGGTCTGCTCGCGGGTCAGGGGTCCGAGGCGGTGGTCCAGGGCCCCTTCGGCCATCTCCTTGGCGCGGCTGAGGACCGCCGTCGCCTCGGGCAGCAGGTACAGCACCTGGGTACGCCGGTCGGTCTCGAGGCGGCGCCGCTCGAGGAGGCCCCGACGCTCCAGGTCGTCGACCATCTGGACGACGCTGGCGCCGCTGACCCCCAGGTTGCGGCCCAGCTCGGCCTGCGGGGCCGGTCCCATGGCCGTGAGCGCCGTGAGCACGCCGAAGTGCCGGGGCTCGATGTCCAGTGGGGCCAGGGCGGCGGCGAAGTCGCGATGCATGCGGAAGTGCACGCGGGTGATCAGGAACCCGATGCTCTCGAGCAGCGGTTCCGGCGTGTCGGGTGCGAGCTCCTGCTCGACGACCCGCAACAGCAGCGTGCGGAGGTCCTCACGCTCCTCGAGGGTGAAGCCGGCGGTGATGGAGTCCTCGAGATCCTCGGCGTGCCGGCGCCAGGTCCGGGCGGCCGCGGCACCCGCGGGCGTCCGGGTCAGCGCGTAGGAGCGTCGGTCGTCGGGGTTCCGCAGCCGGACGACGAGGCCCTGCGCGGCCAGGTCAGCGGCCACCTTCACCATCGTGGTCCTGCTGACGCTGACCATGTTCGACAGGGCCTGCTGTGACTTCGTGACGCCGCCGGCCAGCGCGAGCAGCACGGCGTACGCGTGGATGTCCACGCCTTCGGGCAGCATCTCGTCGAGGGCCACGGTGACCCGGGCGGCGGCGCGCCAGATCAGGTGTCCGGGCAGCTCGGCGAGCGCGGGCAGGAGCTCACGGCTGGTCCCGGCCCCGGTCGGGTCCAGCGCGGGTGTGCCCACGGCGCGCTCCTTCATCTGATCGTTAGCCGCTTGACGATCTCCGGTTCGCGAGTATTGTACAGAAGGTAATCGTTAAGTAGATGATGATTCGGTTGTTGATGAAACGACCGGGGATGGGGCGTCCCATGGCTGACCACTCCGCAACACCCTCGACCTCCGGACGCGACCCGAAGTGGTGGACGCTCGTCGCGGTCTGCACGGGCGTGTTCATGCTGCTCCTCGACATCACGATCGTGAACGTCGCGCTGCCCGACATCCAGACCCAGCTCGACGCGTCGCTGTCGGACCTGCAGTGGGTGATCGATGCCTACGCGCTGAGCCTCGCGGCCCTGCTGCTGACCGCGGGCTCGCTCGCCGACCTCTACGGCCGGCGCCGCGTCTTCGTCATCGGCACCGGGCTGTTCACCCTGGGCTCCTTCATGTGCGGGCTCGCGCAGGACGTCACGTTCCTGTCGATGGCCCGCGCGTTCCAGGGGATCGGTGGCGCGGCGATGTTCGCGACCGCGCTGGCCCTGCTGTCCACCGCCTTCACCGGCAAGGACCGCGGCACCGCCTTCGGGATCTTCGGCGCGACGACCGGCGTGGCCGTCGCCATCGGCCCGGTCCTCGGTGGGGTCCTGACCAGCGGGCTGTCCTGGCGCTGGATCTTCTGGGTCAACCTGCCGATCTGCGTCCTGGCGATCTCGGTTGCCCTGCTCAGGGTCAAGGAGTCACACGACCCGCGGGCCGGCCGTCCCGACTGGCTCGGCTTCGTGACGTTCAGCGGCGGGCTCGGTCTGTTGGTGCTCGGGCTGATCCGCGCCGGGAGCGACGGCTGGGGCGCCGACCTGGTCCGCAACAGCCTGATCGGTTCGGCGGTCCTGCTCGTTGCCTTCGTGATCAGCCAGGCGGTCCAGGACGACCCGATGTTCGACCTGGGGCTGCTCAGGAAGCCGACGTTCACCGGCGGCCTGATTGCCGCGTTCGGGGTTTCCGCGTCGATCTTCTCGCTGCTGACGTACCTGGTGATCTACGTCCAGAACGTCCTCGGCTACTCGCCCGTCGACGCCGGGCTGCGCTTCCTGTTCCTGTCGGCGGCGTCCTTCGTCGCGGCGTCGCTCGCGGGGCGGTTCATCGGCCACATCCCGGCGAAGTGGTTGATCGGGCCGGGGTTCCTGGTCCTGGG
>JAOPXC010000014.1 GCA_025965335.1 Nocardioides sp.
TGCGCCCGATGCAGGTGCACACGCAGGCCTTGTTGCCCTGGGCGTCGGCGAGCACCCAGAACGTCGGGGCCCGCTCGTCGCTGACCAGGGTGCCCCCGGCGGCGAGGGCCGCGGCCACCCGGTCCTCGGCGACCTCGGGCGGCACCCGGATGTCGAGGTGGAAACGCTGCCGCGGCTCCTCATGGGCGTCGGTCTCCTGGAACCAGATCGTGGGCAGCGCGCCGTCGGGGTCGACCAGCTCGTCGGGCGCAGCGGAGTCCTTCATCCCGAGCACCGCCGCCCAGAACGGCTTGATCGCGGCGTGGTCCCAGGTGTCGAGGCCGAGCTCGAGCACGGACACCGCGCCCGGCTCGGAGGAGACGCCCAGGTCCGCGGCGAACGCCGAGATCTTCCGGGCCAGCCGGACGTCGCGATCGGTCACGCCGCCGGCGTCATGGCTCGTCAGCCGCACGTTGAGCAGCGGGTAGGACAGGTCGAGGTCTGGGTGGTGGTTCATCGACTCCGCCTCCTCGCCGATCAAGTTCACCAGGCGGAGGCCGGTGGCGAAGTCGCCGGTGCGGAAGCGCGCATGGAGCGTCGAGAAGAGGATTCGCCAGTCCGCGAGGTCCTGCGCCTCGACGTCCTTCGGGGTCAGCTTCTGTTTCGGGTCGTTCATGGGAGCACCGCCTGTCCGATGGGTCCGGGGTTGGTGGCGACCTCCCAGCGGAAGCCGTCCGGGTCTGCGAAGTAGCCGGTGTAGCCGCCCCAGTCGCGGCGTACGGCGTCGTGCACCGGGTCGGCTCCGAGCGAGCGGGCGAGCGCCAGCACCTCGTCGACCTCGGCCTCGGTCGCGACGTTGTGCGCGAGCGTGATCGGGGCGACTCCCTCACCGCGGGCGATCTGGCCGACCTCGGCCTCGAACTGCTGTTCCACCCAGAGGGAGAGGACGACGTGCTCGCCCACCTGGACCATCAGCACCTCACCCGGCACGTCGAGCGCGGCCGTCCAGCCGAGACCATCGACGTAGAAGCCGCGGCTCGCGGCGAGATCGCGCACGGCCAGGGTCACGAAGCTGATCCGTTGGTCCACGTCCTCACCCTGCCACAGCTCTCGGACAGTGCCCTCGAGCCGACCGGCCGGCCCCGGAACGGCCCGACAGGTCGGGACACGACGCCCTGACGACCGGGACACCGGGTGCCTCAAAGTCGCCGTCGTACCCAACGGACCAAGGAGAACAGCGTGACCACCACGACCGAGAACGTCACCCCCGCGCCCACCCGCGCCGAGAACCTGACCGGTGCGCCCGGCAGCCGCCTGTGGTCCTTCAGCGGTGCCATCGCCGGACTTGCCGGCATCGTGGCCATCCAGGCGTCGTTGCAGATCGACGCGGTGTACGACGCGAAGTCCGCCGGCAACGCGGAGCGGATCGCGGACCGGCTGGGTGACTTCGTGCCCCAGCTCCTCGTCCTGCACACCAGCCTGATGATCGCGACCGTGCTGATGCTCGTCTTCGCGGCCGGCCTGCGCCGCCGGCTCCACGCCCAGGCCCCCGTCGGCAGCCTGCTGCCCGACGTGGCGGCCTTCGGACTCGCGCTGGTGTCCGTCGCCGGACTCATGGGCGCCGGCTTCAGCACCGAGATCGTGTTCGGGGTGACCGCCGACGACGACACCCTCGACCCGGAGTTCGCCGCCGTGGTCGGGCACTGGATCGGCACCATCCCGTGGCTGTGGGTCGGAGCCGGCGTGACCGGCGTCGCCGTCGCCGTCGCTGCCCTGCGCCACGCCGCCGCGCCTCGCTGGATCGGCTGGGTCGCAGCCGTCCTGGGCGGCCTCACGCTGCTGTTCGGGATGTCGCCGCTGGAGTACATGGCGGGCTTCACCGGCCCGGTGCTGATCCTGGTCCTCGGCCTCGGCTTCGCGTTCGGGGACCGCTCCTCCAGGGGCACCGCCTGAGCTCGCGGCACTTCTGGAAATCACGTCCGGTGCCGGCGTCTCGCCGTCTAGCGTGTCCGCCATCATGAGCGCGGACGCCTCGACCAGCACGCTCCCCGAGCCAGCCCCCGGCGGGGAGCCTGCGATGGCGGGCGCCGGCGCCGGACACCGCAGCGCGGCCACGGCGATCGCCGTGGCCGCCTGGGGGCTCGCCGCCGTCACCGGGGTCACGCTGCTGGCCGGTCGGCCGGAGGTCGACGAGAGCTTCTGGTTCCTTCTCGTCGACCTCACCGTCTGCTGCGTCTACGGCACGGTCGCCCATGTCACTCTCAGCCGCCGGGCCCACCCGGTCCCGTGGCTGCTGGCCGTGGCCGCGATCGGCGGAGGCCTGTCGGCGTTCGGCTTCGCCTACAGCGTGTGGGCACCCCAGCCCGGCGGACTGCCGCCCGTGGCGGCGGTGGCGGACCTGCAGAGCCAGGGCTGGGTCCCCGGCACCTTCGCCCTCTTCCTGGTCGTGCCCTGGCTCGTGCGCAACCACCCGCTCGGCCCCGAGCGCTGGGGGCTGGTCGTCGGCGTTCTCCTGACCGTGGTGATCACCGTCGCCACGTTCCGCAGGGCCGACCTCTACTTCACCCGGTTCGTCACCGCCTCGATCTTCGTCGGTCTGGCCACGGCGCTGGTGGTCGAGCTCCGTCGCCGGTACGGGCCCGAGGACGAGCGCAACGGGCTGGGCTGGCTGGCGCTCGGCACCTCGATCCTGGCGCTCTCCTTCATTCCGGTGGTACTGCCCTACGACGGCGTCCCGATCTGGACCACCCCGGTGCTGCACCTGGCGTCGCAGGCGGTCTTCCCGGCGGCCGTGCTCGTGGTCGTGCTGCGCAACCGCATGTGGGGGTTGGGACTGGCCGTGAGCCGGGCCGTGCTCGCCGGGTTGCTCACGGCCGGCCTGGTCGGCCTCTATCTCCTCGTCACGATCGTCCTGCACGGCTTCCTGCCCGGCGACGGCGTGCCCCAGCTGATCAGCGCCGCCGTGGTCACGGTGGCCGTGCAGCCCGCACGGTTGCTGCTGCAGCGCCGGGTCCATCACCTCGTCTACGGCGATGCGGCCGACCGCGGTCGCGTCGTTCGGCGCCTGGGCTCCCAGCTGGTGGGCAGCTCGACCGTCGAGGAGCTGCTCAGCGGCCTCACCGAGGACATCGGGCGCTCCATGCGACTGGAGTCGGTGGCCGTGGTGGCACCCGGCGTCGACCCGGTGCGGTGGGGTGCACCCTCCGAGGAGCCGGTCCACCTCCCCCTGCAGCACCGTGGCCAGGATGTCGGGACGCTGTCGGTGTCCCCGCAACCCGGCGAGTCCCTGTCCGCGCGGGACCTCGAGACCCTCCGCGACCTGTCCTCGGTGGTCGGGGCGGCGGTCGCGGTCGCCCGGGCGGCAGGCGACGTCGAAGACATGCGGGGGCGGTTGGCGAGGGTCCGGCTGGAGGAGCGCCGGGTGATCCGCCGCGAGATCCACGACGGACTGGGTCCGTCGCTGGCCGGCATCCGGCTCGGCCTGCAGGGCGCCCGCAACCTGCTGGACACCGACCTCGAGGAGGGCAAGGTCCTGCTGAGGCACCTGCAGGGTGAGATCGACGCAGCCGTGGCGGGGGTCCGCAGCCTGTCCCATCACCTGCTCCCGCCGGTGCTCGACGAGCTGGGGCTGGGGGCCGCCCTCGAGGAGCTCGGTCAGCGGTACGACGTGACCGACCTCGTCGTGCGCGTCGACACCGATGGGTTCGCCGATCTCGATCCGCGGCTGGCCGCCGCGGCGTACGGCATCGTCAGCGAAGCGACCACCAACGCCGCCCGCCACGCCGGTGCGAGCACCTGCTGGATCAGCGCGCACGCCACCAGCGAGGCCATCGTGCTGGCGGTCGCCGACGACGGCATCGGCCTGGCCGGGGACGAGGTGACCGGCGTCGGCACCAGGTCGATGCGCGAGCGTGCGGCCGAGCAGGACGGGACGCTCGAGATCTCCACCCGCGACGCCGGCGGCACCGTGGTGCGGGCGGTTCTCCCGAGGAGCGTGACGCATGACTGAACCCATCCGGGTGTCGGTGGTCGATGACCACCCCGTCTTCCGGCTCGGCATGGTCGGCCTGCTCGGGTCGTTGCCCGGCATCGAGGTCGTGAGCCAGGCAGCGTCCGCGGCCGAGGCCTTCGACCGGGTCGACGACGGGGTCGACGTGGTCCTGATGGACCTCCACCTCGGGGACGACTCGGGGATCGAGACCACTCGTGACCTCGTCCGCAGGATCCCCCACCTCGCGGTCCTGGTCGTCACCATGGACGAGGACGACGAGTCGGTCGTTGCCGCGATGCGTGCGGGCGCCCGTGGCTACCTGCTCAAGAGCTCGTCCCCCGAGCAGGTCGAGCGCGGCATCAGGGCCGTCGCGGCCGGTGAGGCGATCCTGGGTCCGCAGGTGGCAGCCCGGGCCATGGCCACGCTGACCTCCGGCCGGACCGCGGTACGCGTCCCGTTCCCCGAGCTCTCGGACCGTGAGCGGGAGGTGCTGGACCTGCTGGCCCGCGGCTACGACAACACCACGATCGCGCGCCGGATGGTGCTGAGCCCCAAGACCGTGCGCAACCACGTCTCCAACGTCCTCAACAAACTGGCCGTGCCGGACCGCGCCACCGCGATGATCCAGGCCCGGGAGGCGGGGCTGGGCATGGACTGACGCGCTAGCGTCGGCCCCATGAGCTCTCCTGCGGGTGTCGATCCGTCGGTCCCCCCCAGCGGCCCCGGCTGCGTGGAGTGTGACGCGGTCGGGGGCTGGTGGGTGCATCTGCGCCGGTGTGCGCAGTGCGGCCATGTCGGGTGCTGCGACTCGTCGCCGGCTCGGCATGCCACCGCCCACTTCCACGCCACCGGCCACCCGGTCATCGCGAGCTTCGAGCCGGGCGAGGACTGGTTCTGGGACTACTCGGCGGAGCAGGTGGTGCGGGGTGGGCCGTTGGCCCCGCCCCACTCCCACCCCGTCGGGCAGGGCGTCCCGGGACCGGCGGACCGGTTACCTGCCGACTGGCAGTCCCGGCTCCCCGGCTGACCTCACCCGTCCCGTCCGGACCGGACTCGTCTAGGGTCCGACGCGTGAGGAGCCGAGCCCGTCAGTGGCACCTGCTGACGGCACTGGTCGTGGCGGTCGCCCTGGTCCTCCAGACCGTGCTGGTCATCGAGGGGTCCGCGGTGCTGGCCGAGCACGACCGGCCGGGTCTGTGGCTGCGGCTGGGCCGGCTCGTGTCGTACTTCACGATCCAGTCCAACCTCCTCGTGCTGGTCGCAGCGATCACGCTCGTCCGCCACCCGGGGCAGGACGGCCGCGCGTGGCGGGTGCTGCGGCTCGCGGGCATCACCGGCATCACGGTGACCGGCATCGTCCATTTCTTCCTGCTCCGCCCGCTCCTCGACCTGGGCGGGGCGGACTGGGTCGCGGACAAGATGCTGCACCTGGTGGTCCCGGTGGTGGCCCTGGTCGGCTGGCTGGTGTTCGGGCCGCGCCCGCGGATCGACGGGCGTGATGTGGCTCGGGCGCTGGCCTGGCCGCTCGCCTGGTTGGCGTGGACGCTGGTGGTCGGCGGCGCGTCCGGCTGGTACCCCTACCCGTTCCTCGACGTCGACGAGCACGGCTGGGCTCGCGTGCTCGGCGCGAGCGTGGGCGTCACCGTGCTGTTCCTGGCGCTCTTCGCCGGCGCCGCGGACCTCGACCGGCGGCTGCGGCCGGCGCCCGAGTGAACTCCCGCGTCGGCTGAGCGCGCCGCGGCCTCAGGCGAACGTCTGGGTGATCTCGCGCCGGTCGCCGTCGACGACCACCCGCGCGAGCGCACCGTTGACGAGGGGCAGGAACGGCTGGACGTGGCCGCACTCGACGTCCAGGACGATGGGTACGTCGAGCCTGCCGAGCGCCTCCGCCACCGCGTCGCGTTGGCTCAGGTCCTCCGCACCCGGGGCCTCGGTCCTGCCGATGAGGATCGCGTTCGCGTGGTCGAACCAACCGGCGAGCCGCAGGCCGTGCAGGGCCCGGCCGATGGTGTACGCGTTGTCCTCGCAGGCCTCGAGGTAGACCACCAGCCCGTCCGCGGCGTGCGCCCGCCCGAACGCCGGCACGTCGCCGTACGGCGTTCCGGCCAGGGTGGCGACGGTCTCGATGCAGCCCCCCACGAGCCGCCCCGAGACATCGACCGCTCCCCCGCCCAGCACCTCCCACGTGCCCTCCGCGTCGAGGACCATCGTCGAGACTCCGGGATCGCCCTCGTAGTCGTAGAAGCCGCCGGTTCGGTAGCGGCCCGGGCTCCGCTGCGTCACCGGCGCCTCGGCCGAAGCGAGCGCGTCCCAGCGCAGCAAGCCGTCCGGCGGCGTGAACGGCGTGTCCATCAGGTTGTTCCCGTGCAGCGTCGCCCAACCCAGGCGCAGGGTCAGCGGCAGCAACACGGTGGAGATGTCGCTGAAGCCGACCAGCCAGGTCGGTTCGGCCGCGGCCAGCGCCGCCCAGTCGAGCCGGTCGAGCAGGTCGATCGCCAGCTCACCACCCCACGGCGGGACCACCGCCCGGATCGCCGGGTCGCACAGCATCGCGGTGAGCTCCGCCGCCCGCTGCTCCGTCGGCGCGGACACGACTCGCTCGGCGGCCATGCAGTCGCCGACGACCACGTCGTACCCCGCGTCGCGCACCGTGCGCAGCGCGACGTCGAGCCTGGCCAGGTGCCGGTCGGCGACGCCGCTCGACGGCGATGTCACGCCGATCCGGTCACCGGGCCGGAGCGGACGCGGGAAGCGCAGGGGCCTGCTGGGCATGGCTCAGGGTGTCAGGTCGTCGAGGGCGTCGCGAACGGTTTCCAGGCCTCGGCGGACCTCCGCGAACGACGTCGAGAGCGGCGAGAGCCCGACCCGCAGACCGTGGGGGTCCCGGTAGTCCGGGATCACGTCCCGCTCCCACAGCGCGGCGGTGACCTCACGCATCAGGGGGTGGTTGAGTGTCACGTGGCCGCCTCGCAGCCCTGGATCCCGCGGCGACGCGAGCACGACGCCGGCCGGGTCGAGGAGCTCCGCGGCCACGTCGACGGCGTACGACGTCAGCGCGACCGACTTGGTCCGCACCGCGTCGATGCCGGCCTCGTCGACGAGCGCGAGCATGTCCTGCAGGGCCAGCATCCCGATGATCGGCGGGGTGCCGGACAGCATCCGCCTGATGCCCGCGGCCGGCACGTAGGTCGGGCCCATCAGGAACGGGTCGTCGGCCCCGATCCAGCCCCGGATCGGTTGGGTCAGCTCGTCCAGCAGCCGCTCGGCGACGTAGACGAAGGCCGGCGAGCCGGGGCCACCGTTGAGGTACTTGTAGGTGCACCCCACGGCGATGTCGACGTCGGCCGCGTCCAGCTGGACCGGGACCGATCCGGCCGAGTGGCAGACGTCCCACAGCACCAGGGCCCCGGCGTCGTGCACGATCCGGGTGAGCTCCGGAAGATCGGCCAGCCACGCCGAGCGGTAGGCCACGTGGCTCAGGACGACCAGCGCGGTGGCGGGACCGACAGCCCGCCCCACCAGGTCGGCGGTCACCCCCGAGGCGGGGTCGACGTCGATCCAGCGCAGGGTCAGGCCGCACTCGTCGGCCACGCCCTGCGCGACGTAGCGGTCGGTCGGGAAGTTGTCGCGGTCGATGACGATCTCGGTCCGGCCGGGTCGGGCCGCCACCGCGGCCCGCATCGACTTGTAGAGCAGCACCGTGGTCGAGTCGCCGATGATCGTCTGTCCCGGGGCCGCGCCCAGGGCGATCCGGCCGAGGTCGTCGCCGATCGTGCCGGGCAGCTCGAACCAGCTCTCGTCCCAGCCGCGGATCAGCCGTCCGCCCCACTCGGCCTCGACGAACTCCGCGAGCCGCGGCCCCGTCGCCCTGAGCGGGCGGCCGAGTGAGTTGCCGTCGAAGTAGACGAGCGCCGACTCCGCTCCCACGAACCGGTCACGAAGGGGCGCGAGCGGGTCCGCGCGATCCAGGTCGAGGCTCACTGGTAGCTCACGAACCGCACCCGCGGACGGATCGCGTGCACGAACTTCGGCCCCATCCGGCCCCGGTCCTCGTCGTAGAAGATCTTGATGCCCATCGTGAACTGGTCGGCCTCCTGGACAGCGTGGTACGTCGCCATCTTCTCGTCGCGCGTGCCGAACCCGTCGACGTGCTGGACCGTCGCGAGGCCCGTGCGGGCCCGCACCCGGTCGATGTTCTCGATCATCATCGTCCGGAACTGGTGCAACACGAACAGCTTCTCCGGCAGGTCGTGGCGACGGCCGAGCCGGGCCAGCCAGGCCGAGGTGCGGTTGACCTCCGCCGCGGTGACGTGGCCGACCTCCTGGGCGGGGACCCGGTGCGGTCCCATCCGCCACTCCGGGTCGAGGGCGAGGCCGACCCACGGGTCCTTCAGGGCCCAGGCCCACCGCTTCGCCACCGTCAGGAAGTCCGAACGCCCCGGCTGCAGGTCGAGGAGCAGCAACGCGCCGTGCCGGTGCGCGGCCCGGATGTACCTGTCCACCGAGCGGCGGTCGATGTCGTGGCTGTAGTCGACGCCGGGTCCGGGAGCCCGGTCGGCGATGGTCACGATGAGCTCGTAGACCACCTGCGCCGGTCGTCCCGGTCGCCCGAACGGAACGGCGGCCCGGTGCACGCGCCGCTGCATCTTCCCGGGCCCGGTCTCCCCGAGCACGCCGAGGGCGCCGGTCTCCGCGGTGCCGTAGTAGGCGACCAGGAACTGGTGGCCAGCGAATACCCGTCGGCTGCCATTGGGCAGTGTTGCCGGGTCCGCGGTTCCCGTCGGGTGGCCGGTCGGACCGGCCGCCGGCTCCGCGTCCTGCGACGACGCGGGCCCTGTGGTCGCCGGCCCGGTGCCCGGGTCCGGTCGGCCCCCGCCGCGGCCGGTGCGGGGGGTGCCGGACTCGCCGAACGCCTCCGGATGCCCCGCACCCCAGGCGACCGTGAGCAGCGCGACCATCATCAGGAGGATCAGGAACAGGATCGGCCAGGTCTGGCCCGGCCGGTTCTGGTCAGTCACCGAACCATCCTTCGGGCGTCGGCATGCGTCAGCTGGTCACCGCGCCGTGCGCGGCGGACTGCACGACCTTGGCGTACTTGCCGAGGACGCCGCGCGTGTACTTCGGCGGCAGCGGCTGCCAGCCGACCTTGCGGGCCTCCCAGGAGTCGTCGATCTCCACGTCGAGGGTGCGGTTGAGGACATCCAGCGTGATCTGGTCGCCGTCGCGGACGAAGGCGATCGGGCCACCGTCGGCCGCCTCGGGGGCGACGTGCCCGACGCACAGGCCGGTGGTGCCGCCCGAGAACCGGCCGTCGGTCAGCAGCAGCACGTCCTTGCCGAGCCCAGCGCCCTTGATGGCACCGGTGATCGCGAGCATCTCGCGCATCCCGGGCCCACCCTTGGGGCCCTCGTAACGGATGACGACCACGTCCTTGGCCTTGATCCGACCGGCAGCAAGGGCGTCCATGGCCGCCCGCTCTCCGTCGAAGACGCGGGCCGTGCCGGTGAACACGGAGTCGTCGAAACCGGCGGACTTGACGACGGCGCCCTCGGGAGCCAACGACCCCTTGAGGATCGTGAGCCCACCGGACTGGTGGATCGGGCGGTCCAGCCTGCGGATCACGTCGTCGTCGACGTCGGGCGGCGCGATCTCGGCGAGGTTCTCGGCCATCGTCTTGCCGGTGACGGTCAGGCAGTCGCCGTGCATCAGCCCGGCCTCGAGCAGTGCCTTCATGACCATCGGGATCCCGCCGACCTTGTCGACGTCGTTCATGACGTACTTGCCGAAGGGCTTGAGGTCGCCGAGGTGTGGCACCTTGTCGCCGATCCGGTTGAAGTCGTCGAGCGTGAGGTCGACCTCCGCCTCGCGGGCGATGGCCAGCAGGTGGAGTACGGCGTTGGTCGAGCCGCCGAGCGCCATCACCACGGCGATGGCGTTCTCGAAGGCCTCCAGGGTCATGATCTGGCGCGCGGTGATGCCCCGGCGGAGCATGCCGACCACGGCCTCCCCCGACCGGTGGGCGAACCCGTCGCGGCGCCGGTCGACGGCGGGCGGCGCGGCCGACCCGGGCAGGGACATCCCGAGGGCCTCCCCGACGGCGGCCATCGTGTTCGCGGTGTACATGCCTCCGCAGGCACCCTCACCGGGACAGATCGCGCGCTCGATCCGGTCGACCTCGGCCCGGGTGATCTTGCCGGCCAGGCACGCACCGACCGCCTCGAAGGCGTCGATGATCGTGACGTCGTGACCGTCGACCTGGCCCGGCATGATCGAGCCGGCGTACAGGAACACCGACGCGAGGTCGAGCCGGGCGGCGGCCATCAGCATTCCCGGCAGGGACTTGTCGCAACCCGCGAGCAGCACCGAGCCGTCGAGCCGCTCGGCCATCATCACGGTCTCGACGGAGTCGGCGATGACCTCGCGCGAGACCAGCGAGAAGTGCATGCCCTCGTGGCCCATGGAGATGCCGTCGGACACCGAGATGGTGCCGAACTCGAGGGGGTAGCCGCCGGCGGCGTGCACGCCGTTCTTCACCGCCTTGGCGAGCCGGTCGAG
>JAOPXC010000030.1 GCA_025965335.1 Nocardioides sp.
GATGGCCCGCGGCTCCATCCTGCTGGCCGCCAACCAGGGCCTGCTCTACGTGCTCTCGATGGTGGTGATCGGCGGCATGGCCGGCGCCGGTGCGCTCGGCTTCGACATCGTCAAGGGTTTCCGCCAGTCCGAGTACACCGGGCGCGGGCTCGCGGCCGGCATCACGATCGTGCTGCTCGGGATCATGCTCGACCGGATCACGACGTACGGCGCACGCCGGGCCGCGGCGGGCGCGCCGACTGGCCCGAAGCCCAAGAACCTCGGCCGCGGCTTCTCGACAATCCGGATTTCAAACCAAGGAAGGGTGTAACCAGATGAGGTTGAAGCGCACGCAAGCAGTACTTGCGGCACTGGCAGCGACGTCGACGCTCACGCTCAGCGCGTGTGGTGGCGGCGGATCCATCGAGAATGCCGCGGCGCCGTCGGGGAGCGCCAAGGACTGCGGCGACCTCAACATGGCGATCAACCCGTGGGTCGGCTACGAGGCCGACGCCCACGTGGTGGGCCTCGTTGCCGAGAGCAAGCTCGGGTGCACGGTCAACTACAAGGATCTCGACGAGCAGGTTTCCTGGAAGGGCTTCGGCAACAACACCGTCGATGTCGTCATCGAGAACTGGGGGCACCCCGAGCTGCAGAAGAAGTACATGGCCGACCAGGGCGGCGACGGCTCTGCTGTCGACGCCGGCCTCACCGGCAACGACGGCGTGATCGGCTGGTACGTCCCGCCGTGGATGGCGGAGAAGTACCCCGACATCACCGACTGGCAGAACCTCAACAAGTACGCCGACCTGTTCAAGACGACCGAGTCGGGCGACCTGGGGACGCTCTACGACGGTGACCCGGGCTTCGTCACCAACGACGAGGCCCTCGTCAAGAACCTCGATCTCAACTTCAAGGTCGTCTACGCCGGCAGCGAGACCGCGCTCATCGAGCAGTTCCGCAGTGCGGAGCAGAACAAGACCCCGATGATCGGCTACTTCTACGAGCCGCAGTGGTTCCTCGCCGAGGTGCCGCTGGTCAAGGTCAACCTGCCGAAGTACACGGACGGCTGCGACGCCGACCCCGAGAAGGTGGCCTGCGACTACCCGCCGTACCCGCTGAACAAGGTCGTCTCGAAGACGTTCATGGATTCGGGCAGCCCGGCCGTCGACCTGGTCAAGAACTTCACCTGGACCAACGACGACCAGAACCTCGTCGCGAAGTACATCGCCCAGGACCAGATGGACCCGGACGAGGCCGCCCAGAAGTGGATCGACGACAACCCGGACAAGGTCGCCGCCTGGCTGAGCTGACCCGCTCAGCACCAGACAACGCCCGCATCGCCAGCCGCGCCCGGTCGGGGATTGACACCCGACCGGGCGCGGGGCGATTCTAGGGCTGTCTCGTATCACGCATTGTGTTGCGTATTGCGCAACTCATCCTCGACAAGCTCGACCAGCGAAAGAGGGCCCCATGGCCAACGTCCCCGCCACCGCACGCGTCGTGGTCATCGGCGCCGGCATCGTCGGCAACAGCCTCGTCCACCACCTGGCCCGGCTCGGCTGGCGCGACATCGTGCAGATCGACAAGGGCGCACTGCCCAACCCGGGCGGCTCGACCGGGCACGCCTCCAACTTCATCTTCCTCGTGGACCACTCCCGCGAGATCACGGACCTGACCCTGGACTCGGTCGAGCAGTACCAGGAGATGGGCGTCTTCACCCAGTCCGGCGGCTTCGAGATCGCACGCACCGAGGAGCGCATGGAGGAGCTCCGCCGCCGGATGTCGAGCGCCCGGGCGTGGGGCATCGAGGCCGAGATCGTCACGCCCGAGTTCGTGAAGGAGAAGGTCCCCTTCATCGAGACCGACCAGTTCATCGGCGCGTTCTGGACCCCGGGCGTCGGCGTCGTCGACTCGCTGCGGGCCGGCACGATCATGCGCGAGCGCGCCCTGGAGTCGGGGGCGCTGACCGTCGTACCGACCGTCGAGGTCATCGGCCTGGACACCGAAGAGGGGGCCGACGGTCGGAAGCGGATCCGCCGGGTCCGCACGACGGGCGGCGACATCGAGGCCGAGACCGTCGTGATCGCCGCCGGAGTGTGGAGCCCCAAGCTCGGCGACATGGCCGGCATCAGCATCCCGCTGACCCCCGCGGTGCACCAGATGATCAGCGTCGGCCCGTGCCCGCAGCTGGCCGAGCTCGAGGGCGAGATCTCCATCCCGATCGTCCGCGACATGGACACGTTCTGCTACGAGCGCCAGCACGGCGCCGACATGGAGGTCGGCTCGTACGCCCACCGGGCGATCCTGCACGAGCCGGAGGACATCCCCACGATCGAGCAGGCCAAGCTGTCGCCGACCGAGATGCCGTTCACCTCCGACGACTTCGACCCCCAGCTCGAGCAGGCCTACGAGCTGATGCCCGAGCTGCTGGGGGCAGAAGGTGCCGAGATGCGCTACGCCATCAACGGCCTGCTCTCGCTGACCTGCGACGGCGCCCCGATCCTGGGCGAGAGCGAGGTCGCGGGGCTGTGGACCGCCGCGGCGGTGTGGATCAAGGAGGGCCCCGGCGTCGGCCGCGCGGTCGCCGAGTGGATGACGCACGGCCACTCCGAGATCGATGTGCACCACAGCGACATCGCCCGCTTCTACCCCCACCAGATGCGCCGCGAGCACACCCGGCTGCGGACGACCGAGTCGTTCATCAAGACCTACGGGATCATCCACCCGGCCGAGCAGTACGAGTCCGACCGCGACCAGCGGCTCTCGCCCATGCACGAGTCGCAGAAGAAGCTCGGCGCGATGTTCTTCGAGGCGGTCGGCTGGGAGCGCCCGCAGTGGTACGAGTCCAACGCCGGCCTGCTCGAGGAGTACGGCGACGCCGTGATGCCGCGCGAGAACGAGTGGGACTCGCGCTGGTGGAGCCCGATCATCAACGCCGAGCACCTACGGATGCGCGAGGCGGCCGGCGTCGTCGACCTGACGGCGTTCGCGATCTTCGACATCACCGGCCCGGGCGCCCTCGA
>JAOPXC010000121.1 GCA_025965335.1 Nocardioides sp.
GCGCCTGCCCGCCCCCCGAGGCGTTCGCCGAGGACCCGACGCAGTGAGCTCGCCGGTCGCGCACGTCACCGGGCGGCGGCTGCTCGCACGCCTGGCCACGGCCCAGTCGACCGGGCACCTGCCGTCGGTCGTGGCCGGCATCGTCCGCGACGGCGAGCTCGCGTGGACCGGATCGTACGGCGCCGGTTCGGTGCCGGGGCACGACCCGTTCGACGTGCAGTACCGGATCGGGTCGATCACCAAGACCATGACCGCGGTGCTCATCCTGCAGCTGGTCCGCGACCGTCGGGTGGGCCTCGACGACCCGGCGTCCGTCGTGCTCGGGGACGTGGGCTACGCGGACCGGAGCATCCGGTCGTTGCTCGCGCACAACTCCGGGATGCAGTCGGAGCCCGTGGGCTCGTGGTGGGAGCGCTCGGCGGGGTTGTCCTTCGACGAGCTCGCGGCAGCGAACGACGGCTCGGGCAAGGTGTTCCCGGCGCTGCAGCGGTTCCACTACTCCAACCTGGGCTACGCGCTGCTCGGCGAGGTCGCCGCGCGGCTGTACGGCAAGACCTGGTGGGAGTGCGTCCAGACGCTGGTGCTCGACCCGCTCGGGATGACGCGTACGTCGTACCTCCCGCAGGGCGCGGCGGCGCAGGGCCACAGCGTGCACCCCTATGAGTCGAGGCTCGTCGAGGAGCCCGCCACCGACACTGGGGCGATGGCTCCAGCGGGCCAGGTGTGGGCGACGCTGGCGGACCTCTCGACGTACGCCGCCTTCCTCCTCGACGGACACCCGGACGTGCTGTCGGCCGACCTGCTGGCGAGAGCGTTCGGGCCGCAGGCGGGCGACCCGTCCGACAGCCTCGGTTACGCACACGGACTGGGATTCCAGATCTTCCCGGGCGGCTCCGGCTCCCTGCCGGGCCACACCGGCTCGATGCCCGGGTTCCTGGCGGCCTGCCTGGTGGACCGCAGGCGCCGGACGGGCGGGGTCGTGCTGGCCAACGCCACGGCCGGGTACTCGCCGGCCCAGATCGTCGTCGACCTGCTCGGGGAGCTCGAGCACTGCGAGCCGACGATCACCAAGCCCTGGGTCCCGACAGGGTCCGTGCCGCCCGAGCTGGCCGACACCCTCGGCGTCTGGCACTGGGGCAACACGATGTTCGTCTTCACCCTGGAGGCCTCCGACCTGGTCGTGCGGCGCGGCGGCGACGAGGTCCAGCGGTTCGCGGTCGTGGACGGGCGCGTCGTCGGCACCGTCGGCTACCACGCCGGCGAGGAGCTGCACGTCGTACGGCGTGCCGACGGGTCGGTGAGCCACCTCGACATCGCGACGTTCATCCACACCCGGACGCCGTACGACCCGGAGGCCCCCGTTCCTGGGGGTCATCCGGGTCGTACGTGAGGTGCGGTTGCCCCGGATCGCGCGGGCTCAGCCCTCGATCGGCTCCCGCGTGACCGTCAGGTCGTAGTAGAAGGCGGGCGCGCAGTCGAGCGGGACCGTCTTCTGGCCGTAGGTCAGCACGAGGTCGTTGGCCAGGCGGCGGTGGAAGCCGTCGGAGACGATGTGCTCGCCACCGTCGTCGATGACCTCGTGAACGGGCGTCTTCGGGCCCACGCGCACCGCGGTGCCGGAGATCGAGACGCGCCTGCCCTTGATCGTCAGGCCGGTCTTGAGCTCGCCGTCGTTGAGGAAGTCCTGCTTCGGCTCGCGCGTCTTCGCGGTCTCCGGGTTGTCGTTGAGGACGACCTGCACGACGTTGCCGTGCGTGTTGTTCTCGTAGAGGTCCACGTAGACCGAGAGGCCCCGGACGCTGCCGGTGCACTGGAGGACGACGCCCCGCTGCTTCTCCGTGGTCGGAGTGGCGGCTGAGGCCGGAGCCGCCGTCGCGCCGAGCCCGATCAGGGCGGAGGTCGCGAGGACGGCCAGGTGGCTGAGGGTGCGCATGATGGTGGTGCTCCTGTGATCGATGTCTGTGTTGTCGCGGTGTCTACGCCTGGGAGAACGGTCCGGTTGCATGCGCGTCGCCGGTCCAGACCGGGTCCTGGCGGACCTGCGGTTTGGTCCCCAACCCCAGTCTTCCGGGCCCAGAACGTGCGGTTTGTGACCACTCGGCGGCACCGGTCGCGGACGGTCTGGCGGAGCACCCTCGACGAGTCGGGAAACCTCCGGTTTGGTCCCCAACCCCAGCTTCCGGGGCCCGGACCGTGCGGCTTCTGACCATTCAGAGGTGACTCGAGAACGGTCTCGCTCACATCGCCTGTGACACGCTCGACATGTTGAAGTCGGGGATCCGCAGCGCCGGGGTGGCGGTGCGCGAGAAGTAGTCGTCGCCCCACTCGCGGCTGAAGCTCGGCTCGGTCTCGGAGGCGTGCGAGAAGCGACGGAGGAGGTCGATCGGGCTCTCGTTGAACCGATAGTTGTTCACCGCCCCGGTGATCTCGCCGTTCTCCACGAGGTAGACGCCGTCGCGGGTCAGGCCGGTCAGCAGGAGCGACTGCGGGTCGACCTCGCGGATGTACCAGAGGCAGGTGAGCAGCAGGCCGCGCTGGGTGCCGGCGACCAGGTCGTCGATCGTGCCGCTCGCGCCGTCGATGGTCAGGATCAGGTTGTCGATGGCGGGCGTGACCGGCTGCTTCGTCATCGCGGCCGAGTGCCGGGTCTGGAGGAGCGCCTTCAGCTCGCCGTCGCGGATCCAGTCGGTGTGCTCCAGCGGGAGCCCGTTGTCGAAGACCGACGACTCGTTGCCCGAGGTCGTCGCGACGTTGAACGGCGCGCACTCCAGCCCCGGGTAGTTCGGGTCGGAGAACAGGTTCACGCCCGGCGCCGCGATGGTCTGCCCGATCCGGGTGCCTCCGCCGCGCTGGCTGTAGACCGACTGTCCCTCGTGGGCCACGCGGGCCCCGGCGTACCAGTAGGCGTCGATCATCAGGTCGGCCACGGCGGTGGGCGGCAGGATCGTGTCGTAGCGACCGGCGGGCAGGTCGACCCGGCGCGAGCCCCAGGCCAGGCGCTGCGCCACCATCTCCTCCATGGCGAGGGCGTCCACGTCGGTGAAGGTGCGGGTCGCGCCGCCGACCCACGCGCTCTGGGCGAGGTCGGCGGTCTTCCCGGTGCAGGCGTAGTGACCGGTCGGCTGGACGTGGCGCAGGCGTAGCCCGGTGGTGGAGCCGAGGTACGTCGTGGTCAGCTCGTGGTTCACGAACCCGTAGAGCACCCGACTCTCGGACGAGGCGCGACCGAACGCCTCCCCGAGCGCGGGCGCGAACGCGTCGTACACATGGATGTCGGTGTGCACGGGTGCGTCGTCCCAGTCGGCCGACGACCGGTCGCGGACAAGCTCGTTGGCGTCCTCTGCGGGGGAGCCGGCCCGCGCGGCGGCATCGGCGGCCGTGACGAGGTCGCTGACCTGCGCCTGCGAGCTCGCGCTGCCGCTGACCGACCCGGTCGAGACCCCGTCGGCGGTGCGGATGAACGAGATCACGGTGACCGAGATGCCGTGCATGACGCCGTTGGTGGTGAGGGTGTTGTTGGCCCAACGCAGGTTGGCGCTCGTCCTGTCCGTGACGATGACGATGCAGTCGTCGGCGATGGAGGTGGCCAGGGCGTGCTCGACCAGGGACTGCGGGGTCATCAGTGGCCTGCCTCGTCGTTGGTGTTGAGGATGTTGACGCCGCGGAACAGCGAGGTCGGACAGCCGTGGCTGACGGCCGCCACCTGCCCCGGTTGGGCCTTGCCGCAGTTGAACGCGCCGCCCAGCACCCAGGTGTCCGGCCCGCCGACCGCCTCCATGGAGTTCCAGAACTCGGTGGTCGTGGCCTGGTAGGCGACGTCACGCACCTGCCCGACGAGCTCGCCGTCGGTGATCCGGTAGAAGCGCTGCCCGGTGAACTGGAAGTTGAACC
>JAOPXC010000151.1 GCA_025965335.1 Nocardioides sp.
GACCAAGTCGGGGGCGCCCAGTAGTGTCCCGGCTGATGGAGCCCTCGCACGACAGCACCGAGCGGTACGACGCCTCCGCGCGCGAGCGCCTGGTCGCCGAGCCGCCGAAGCGGGTCGCCGCGCCGGAGCGCACCCCGTTCGAGCGGGACCGGGCCCGGCTCGTGCACGCGGCCGCGTCCCGCCGGCTTGCGGGCAAGACCCAGGTGGTCGGTCCCCAGACCGACGACTTCGTCCGCAACCGGCTGACCCACAGCCTCGAGGTGGCGCAGGTCGCCCGCGACCTGTCCCGGGCGCTCGGCAGCCAACCCGACATCTCGGAGACCGCCGCCCTGGCCCACGACCTCGGGCACCCGCCGTTCGGCCACAACGGCGAGCGGGTGCTGGCCGAGCTCAGCGAGAGCTGCGGGGGCTTCGAGGGCAACGCCCAGACCCTGCGGCTGCTGACCCGGCTCGAGGCCAAGACGTTCGATGCGGACGGCCGGTCGGTCGGGCTCAACCTCACCCGGGCGACGCTCGACGCCTGCACCAAGTACCCCTGGGGCCGGGACCATGCCGAGGAGCCGGAGGGCGTGCACGCCGACGGTTCCCCGCGCGAGGTCCGGAAGTTCGGCGTCTACGACGACGACAAGCCGGTCTTCGACTGGATGCGCGCCGGCGTCGCGGGCACCCGTCAGTGCCTCGAGGCCCAGGTGATGGACCTTGCCGACGACGTCGCCTACTCCGTCCACGACATCGAGGACGGCATCGTCGCCGAGCGTGTCGACCTGACGACGATCGAGCCGGCGGCGGTCTGGGCGACGGTGCGCGACTGGTACGTCCCCTCCGCCACCGACGACGTGCTGGACGACGTCCTGGCCGGCCTCCGGACGCAGGACAGCTGGCCGACGTCGCCGTACGACGGCAGCAGGCGCAGCATGGCTGCCCTCAAGAACCTCACCAGCGACCTGATCGGCCGGTTCTGCGGAGCCGTGCAGCACGCGACGTTCGCGGCCGACCCGGGCCCGTTCGTGCGCTACGAGGCAGATCTTGTGGTCCCCACGGCAACCACGCTGGAGATGGCGGTCCTCAAGGGCATCGCGGCGCACTACGTGATGCAGGCCGAGGACCGGGTCGCGATGATGAGTCGCCAGCGCGAGCTGCTCGCCGAGCTGGTGGCCGAGCTGGCGGACCGGGGACCGGAGGCGTTCCAACGGTCGTTCGCCGACGACTGGCGCGCCGCGCCGAGCGACTCGGCCCGGCTCCGGGTCGTCATCGACCAGGTCGCCTCGCTCACCGACCAGAGCGCCGTCGAGTGGCACTCGAGGCTGGTCGGCCAGCCCCTCGGTGGTTGAGGAGGTCGCGAAGCAACCGTTGGTTCCTGAGGAGGTTGCACAGCAACCGTCTCGAAGGGCTCGAAACCCGAGCGATACGCTCGACAACGTGTCCGAACCGCTCGTCTGGCTGCCCTTCGACCCCGCCGAGCTCGGCGACCCGCCGACCGGACTGCGCTACGAGGTCGTCGACCCGACCCGGCACGTGCCGGACGGTGTTGGCGAGGTCGAGTTCTACGTCCCGCCGTACGTCCTGAGCGGCGGCGTCGCCGAGGTGCTGCCCCGGATGACCAGCCTGAAGGTGGTGCAGACCCTCTCGGCGGGTGTCGACAACGTCCGCGGGAAAGTCCCCGAGGGCGTCACCCTCTGCAACGGGCGCGGCATCCACGACACCTCGACCGCCGAGCTCACGCTCACCCTGATCCTGGCCTCGCAGCGCGGCATCCCGGACTTCGTGCGGGCCCAGGACCGCCGTGAGTGGCGTCCTGCGTGGCGCCCGGCACTGGCCGACAAGCGGGTCCTGCTGGTCGGGTACGGCGCGATCGGCAAGGCGATCGAGGCGCGCCTCCAGCCGTTCGAGGTAGAGGTCGTCCGGGTCGCGCGCACCGCCCGGCCCGGCGTGCATCCCATCGAGGCCCTGCCGGGGCTCCTGCCGGACGCCGACGTCGTCGTCCTGGTCGTGCCCCTGACCCAGGCCACCCGCGGCCTGGTCGACGCCGACTTCCTCTCGCGGCTCAGAGACGACGCGTTGCTGGTCAACGTGGCCCGTGGTGCCGTCGTTGTGACCGACGACCTGGTGGCGGCGCTCGAGTCCGGGCGGATCCGTGCGGCGATCGACGTCGCCGACGTGGAGCCGATCCCCGCCGACAGCGCCCTGTGGGGCGCGCCCAACCTCCTGATCTCGCCGCATGTCGGCGGCGCCAGCAGCGCGATGTGGCCGCGCGCCCACCGGCTCGTCCGCGACCAGCTGCACCGGTTCGCGGTCGGCGAATCGCTGGTCAACGTGATGACCGGGGAGTACTGACCCGCTTCGGTGGTCGAGCTTTGTCGAGACCTGTGGAGCACGGCCGAGAACTGGGAGGCACGCCCTAGACTCCGACTCGTGGTTGGCCGGATCCGTGAGGACAGCATCGCCGAGGTGCGGGAGAAGGCGCGCATCGATGACGTGGTCTCCCAATACGTCACGCTCCGCAACGCCGGAGGTGGGTCCCAGAAGGGCCTGTGCCCCTTCCACGACGAGAAGTCGCCGTCGTTCAACGTCAACCCCTCGCGAAATTTTTTCCACTGTTTCGGCTGCGGGGAAGGCGGCGACGTCATCTCCTTCGTGATGAAGATCGACGCCCTGAGCTTCGCTGAGGCGGTCGAGCGGCTCGCCGACAAGTACGGCGTCCAGCTGCGCCGCGAGGACGGCGACGTCCGCGACGACCGGCCCAAGGGTCCGGCCCGTAACCGGCTGATCGAGGCACACAAGGTGGCGCAGCAGTTCTACGCCGAGCAACTCGGCTCGGCCGACGCGATCGTGGCCCGCCAGTTCCTGTCCGAGCGCGGGTTCGACCAGGCCGCGGCGGAGACCTTTGGCATCGGGTTCGCCCCGCGTGAGGGCGAGGCGCTGTTCAAGCACCTGCGGCAGAAGGCGTTCAGCCAGGAGGAGCTGGTGGCCGCCGGGCTGGTGGCCGTCGGCCGCTCGGCCTACGACCGCTTCCGTGGCCGACTGCTGTGGCCGATCCGCGATGCCAGCGGCGACACGATCGGCTTCGGTGCGCGCAGGATCTTCGACGACGACAAGATCGAGGCGAAGTACCTCAACACCTCGGAGACGGCGATCTACAAGAAGAGCCACGTGCTCTACGGCATCGACCTGGCCCGCCGCGACATGGCGCGGTCCTCGCAGGCCGTGGTGGTGGAGGGCTACACCGACGTGATGGCCTGCCATCTGTCCGGCGTCACCACGGCCGTGGCCACCTGTGGCACCGCTTTCGGCGACGACCACTCGCGGGTGCTGCGCCGGTTCCTCAACGACCACGAGGAGTTCCGCGGCGAGGTGATCTTCACCTTCGACGGCGACGCCGCGGGCCAGAAGGCCGCGCTGAAGGCGTTCGACGGTGACCAGAACTTCGTGTCCCAGACCTATGTCGCGGTCGAGCCGGCCGGCCTGGACCCGTGCGACCTGCGGATCCAGAAGGGCGACGCGGCGGTCCGCGAGCTCGTTGCCCGCCGGGTGCCGCTCTACCGCTTCGTGCTGTCGAACGTCGTCAAGAAGTACGACCTCGACCGTGCCGACGGCCGCATCGACGCCGTACGCGAGACCGCGAAGCTGGTGGCCTCGATCCGCGACCAGTCCAAGGTCACGGCGTTCGCCCAGGAGATCTCCAAGATGGTCGGGTCGGACATCGACACCAACGCGGTGTTGACGGAGGTACGCCGGGCCGCCCGCCGGCGGCCGTCCGCGCCGGAGCAACCCCGCCGCGTAGGGACGGGGGCGGTGACCGAGCAGGCGCCGGCCCCGCCGCGCAGCCCGGTGCCCGACCTGCGCGACCCCCGCTTCTCGATCGAGCGCGAGACCCTCAAGCTCGTCATCCAGCACCCGATGGCGATCGGCCGCACCACGTCCGACGTCGGGGTCGAGGACTTCACGCACCCCACCTACCGGGCGGTCTGGGAGCTCGTCGCGGCTGCCGGTGGTCCGGTCGCGGGCTCCGGCGACGACGGATGGGCCAACCGGCTGCGCGCCTCCGCGACCGACCCAGCGACGTCGTCCGCGATCAGCGCCCTGGGGGTGGAGCCGCTGCTGACGGCGAAGGAGGCGGACCCGGCCTACGTCGCGCTGCACGTGTTCCGCCTGCTCGAGCTGACCGCACTGCGACGCATCGCCGCGGTGAAGTCCCGGCTCCAGCGGACCAACCCGGTGGAGCACCCCCAGGACTACAACCGGATGTTCGGCGAGCTCGCTGCCCTCGAGCAGCATCGCCGCAGCCTCCAGGACCGCGCCCTGGCCGGTGGCGGGTGAGGGTCACCCGCCGCGAGCGGGCGCCGATCGAGGTGGCCCGGGGGGAGCGGGTGCTGGCCTGGGCGCAGAGCGCCGAGGGGCCCGTTGGTGGCACCCGCGATGCCCTCTACGTCCCCGGCGCCAGGATCCCGTGGGAGCAGGTCGAGGCCGCCGACTGGGACAGCGACTTCTCGGTGCTGCGGGTCAGCGAGGTGGGCACCTGGGGGGTCGTCCGACCGATGCACAAGTTCAGCTTCGAGGAGCCCGGACTCCTGCTCGAGCTCGTCCGCGAGCGGGTGACGGCGAGCGTCGTGCTCCAGCGCCACATCGCCGTCGAGGGCCGGCGCGGGCTGCGGGTGATCGCGCGGCGGGCGCCACGCGGCGACCGACCGCTGAGCTGGATGTACGAGTACGACGAGGGCATCGATCCCGCCGACCCGCTGGTCCAGCAGGCCGCCGGCGAGGCCCTCGCGGCCGCCCGCGACGAGGTCGGCGAGGTCTGATTCGTGGGAGCCGATCCCGATTTTTCTGACGCTGGCACCCTTGCTAACCTGTGCGGGCTGCAACGCGGTCCCCTGTAGCTCAACTGGCAGAGCATTCGGCTGTTAACCGGAGGGTTGTTGGTTCGAGTCCAACCGGGGGAGCAGAGAAACGGCCTGACCTGCGAGAACTTCTCGCAAGTCGGGCCGTTTCGTTGTTGTTGCCTGCGTGGTTTCCCACCTCAGCCAGGTTCGGCGTCCTCGGCTGAAGAACTCTGCTCCAGCACCGAGGGCGGCAGCTCCAGGTCCGGCACGAGTTCGACGAGCATGCCCCGGACCCGCTGGTCGAGGTCGCCGATGATCTCGCGCACCGTCGTCTCGTCCTGCCCACCCGGATCACTGATCGGCCAGTCGACGTACGTCACTCCCGGGACGTACGGGCACTCCTCACCGCATCCGAGGGTGATGGCGAGGTCGCTGGAGGCGACGGTCTCGTGGGTCAACAACTTGGGTTGCTCCCGAGAGGTGTCGAGGCCGAGCTTCTCCAGGACCTCGGCGACCTCTGGGTGAATGTGGTCGCCGGGCTGGGTGCCCGCCGAGAGCGCGCGGACTCGCCCCCGCGCATAGTGCTCGGCCAGGACCCGGCCGATCACAGACCGACCGCCGTTGCGGACACAGGCGAACACCACCTGGGGAATGTCCTCGTTGGTCTGGCTCGTCTGCGTCACTGACTGCTCCTCGGCTCGGCTTCGGACCTGTCATGGGGGACCACCACATCGTCGGCGACGCCGGCGAGCCCCGGGTAGAGGTATCCGACAACCGCAACACCCACCCCGGCACCGATGAGCTGGGCGACGACGAACCCGGGCACCGAGCCGGGAGCTATCCCGGCGAAGGAGTCCGAGAAGACCCGGCCGACAGTCACCGCGGGGTTCGCGAAGGAGGTCGAGGACGTGAACCAGTACGCCGCACCGATGTAGGCACCAACTGCGGGCGCGGCCACACTGCCACGTCCGGTGCGGGCCAGCGCGAAGATGAGCGAGACCAGTCCCGCGGTCGCGACCACCTCCCCGACGAGAAGGTGGACTCCGGTGCGATCGGTGGCGGCCAGCTCGGTGACCGGCACCTGGAACATCAGGTTCGCCAGCACCGCCCCGGCCACGGCGCCGCCGACCTGGACAACGGTGTACGCGAGGACCTCGGGACCTGTCAGTCCGGTGCCGGCACGACGGCCGAGCAACCAGTCCGCGGCCGAGACCACGGGATTGAAGTGCGCCCCCGAGACCGGCCCGAACAGCAGGATGAGCACCGTCAGGCCCAGGAAGGTCGCGGTGGAGTTCTCCAGCAGTTGCAGGCCGACGTCGTCGGGTGAGAGCCGTTGAGCCGCGATGCCGGAGCCGACCACGACCGTGACGAGCAGGCCGGTGCCGAGAAGCTCGGCGACCAGCTTGCGCCCGAGCGTGTCGTTCATGCTCCAGCGCCCTCTGCCGTGGGGAGGCCGACGGTCTCGAACAGCTTCACCATGGCCTGCATCGCTTCGGGACGGGCCTGGTAGTAGACCCAGACGCCGCGCTTCTCGCGGTGCAGCAGGCCCGAGTCGTGCAACACCTTGAGGTGGTGGCTGATCGTCGGCTGGGACAGGTCGAAGGCCGGAGTCAGGTCACAGACGCAGGCCTCTCCGCCCTCGTGGGACAGCACCATCGACATCAGCCGCAGCCGCACCGGGTCGGCGAGCGCCTTGAGCAGGGGAGCAACCTGGTGGGCCTGGTCCTCACTCATCGGCTCGCGGGAAAGCGGGGTGCAGCAGGCGAGGGCTTCGTCGATGACCGGCAACTGCGTTCTAGACTTAGACACACGTCGATATTGACAGGCATCCATGTCTGATGGCAAGTTGGATATAGAAATTCATCGATGTCTGGTCGGTGAACAGTCACCACGAAGGGTCCCGTCATGTCCAGAGTGCAGCTCGCCCTCCGCGTCGCCGACCTCGAAGGGTCCATCGAGTTCTACTCGCGGCTCTTCAACACCGCTCCGGCGAAGCGCCGCCCCGGCTACGCCAACTTCGCCATCACCGAGCCGCCGCTGAAGCTGGTCCTTCTCGAGGGTCAGCCCGGCGAGGACACCCGGATGGACCACCTCGGCGTCGAGGTCGAGAACACCGATCTGGTCGCCGAGGCGACCAACCGTCTCGCCGACGCCGGTCTGGCCACGCGCGTCGAGGACAACACCACCTGCTGTTACGCCGTCCAGGACAAGGTGTGGGTGACCGGCCCCGGCAAGGAGCCGTGGGAGGTCTACACGGTCCTCGAGGACGCGCGCCCGGACCTGGAGGGCAAGAGCGACCTCGGCCTGGCCGAGGTGGCCGGCGACAGCACCTGCTGCCGGACCGACGCGCAGCCGGACGCCATGGCGGCAGGCGAGAAGGCACCCGCCGCGGCCTGCTGCTGACCGGTGGCGGTCGGCGACGGGTCCAAACCCGTTGCCGACGGCCATGGCGTGGGGTTGGGTTGCCGGTATGTCGAAGGCGCTGGCCCATGTCGAGATCGTCGAGGTCGACCCGAAGGACGACGCAGCGCTGAGGGAGTTCCACGAGGTGGAGCAGTCCGCGATCGTGGAGGACCGCCCCGACCAGCTAAGCCGGAGCTTCGACGCGCTGGCCAACTCGGTGCGGCACCCCAACCCCTACCGGTCGTCGACGTTGCTCACCGCCCTCGTCGACGGGGCCGTCGTCGGCACCGCCCAACTCGACCTGGAGCTCCAGGACAACCAGCATCTCGCCGGGTCCGAGATCAACGTGGCCCCGGTGTTCCGGCGCCGTGGGATCGGCCGGGCGCTGCACGACGAGGTCACCACCCGGCGCCGGGCTGCGGGGCGGCCGTCGATCATCGGGGAGGTGTACGTCGTCGGCGACTCGTCGGCGGGCTTCGAGTTCGCGACCGCGCTGGGCTACCGCAGCGCGCACGTCGAGGCACACCTGGTTCTCGACCTGCCGCCGTCGGTCGAGGCGCTGGATGCGCTCGCGGCCCGGGCCGAGCCGGCGCTGGCGTCGTACGAGATCGTGACGTGGGGTGACCGGAGCCCGGATGAGTACGCCGAGGCCTACTGCGCGATGAAGACGCAGATGGCCGATGACGTCCCGACCGGCGAGCTCGACCACGAACCGATCGTCGTCGACCTCGATCGACTGCGCACCACCGAGGAGAGAACAGCGAGGTCCTACCACCAGCTGATCGCGGCGGCCCGGCGGACGAGCGACGGCACCATGAGCGGCTACTCACAGATGTTCCTCCCGCACGGTGAGGGCCACGTCATCCAGGACGACACCCTGGTGATGCCGGACCACCGCGGCCACCGCCTGGGCACCGCGCTCAAGCTGGCCAACCTCCGCGCCGTTCTCGACGAGCACCCCGAACGCCAACGGGTCCACACGTGGACCGCCCTGGGCAACGAGGCCATGCTCCGCACCAACGCCGACTTCGGCTTCCGGCAGGCGGAGCTCATGCACGAGATGCAGCTCGAGGACCCACGGTGACCCGGGTTCACGGCCTCGAGGGGCGGTAGCTCAGTCGGTCGGAGCAGAGGACTCATGATCCTCCGAACGCCGAGGCGGTCGCCGACGGATACGCTCACCTCTCCACTGCGCCGTGCGAGGCGGTGCGGGGAAGGGGCGGTAGCTCAGTCGGTCAGAGCAGAGGACTCATAATCCTTGGGTCGTGGGTTCGAGCCCCACCCGCCCCACCAGCGTTTGCCCAAGTAGGCGGAGCAAGTCCGGTCCGCAGGGGCCTCGGCGCCCTGGTGTTGGTCCACCAGCTCTTCGCGTTGCTCACCTGAGAAGGCCTGGTCGTGTCGCGCCTGCCTACCACCAGAAGAGCGCCAGGAGGAAGGCCCCGGCCGGGATCGCCCACAACAGGGCCAGCCCAACCACGGGCTCGAGGACGTGGCTGTGGCGAAGCGAGGTTCGGGTCGTGCTGCTCACGCGGAACTCCTCAGGTCGGATTGCAGACGGGGTACCCGCCGACCCCGTCCGCCGAAACGGTGTCGGGTTGGCCCGTGGCCGAAATCACCCCGTCGGGCGAGGCCTGGTGGCGGGCGAGGCCCCAGGCCACCGCCTAGGCACGACGATTGACCCCGGCCTTCTGGCAGATCTGCCGGATGTGGGTCTTCACGGAGTTGACGCTGAGGAACAGCTCGGCGGCGATCTCCTGGTTGCTGAGTCCGCGGCAGATGAGCCCCAGCACCTCCCCTTCCCGAGCGCTCAGGAAGGTCTGGTGGTTCCCGTCCTCGAGGGACCGGGGGGACCCAGCAGTGCCGCTGTTGCGGCAACTTGCTCGCCCCGGTGAACGGCCTCCACCGCGGCGACCAGATCGCCGGACGACGAGGTCTTGGACAGCCAGCCATGCGCGCCGGCCGCCACGGCTCGCCGAGCGGTGGCTGCATCGGTGGTCCACGTGAACGCGAGGACTCGTGCCGTGGTCGCGGCGCAGACCTCGTCGAGGTAGCCCTCGAGGTCGACGGCGCGGCCCACCGGGTCGCAGAGCAGGACGTCGATCTCGAGCGACCGGTAGCCCCTGGGGGCGGTCAGGGCGGCCCGGTCCGCGTGTCGCCGAAGCATGCCGTCAACGCCCAGGGTGACGAGTTCCGACTCCTCCACGACACCCACGCGGATCGGTGGATGGCCCGGTGATCCGGTGCCGGTTGCCGCGGTCCCCATGATGAGAAGAACGTAGAGCGGGACCCTCGCCCGCGACGCACGGCGAGCCTCACCCATACGGGTGATTTCGGTTGCGGACCTGTTTCACTGGTATCTCCCCGGGTAGGCCGAATGCATGACGACGACGGTTACCCCTGGACAGCGCCCCGCCGATACACGTCGCAAGAGCGAGACCCACCGTCTCTTCCTCGAGGCACAGGCCGCTGACACCGATGCCGAACGTGAGCGGATCTTCGAGGAGATCGTGCTCATCAACATCGACTTCGCCCGAAGCCTTGCCAGGCGGTTCCGCAACCGCGGCGTGGCGCTGGAAGACCTGGAGCAGGTGGCCCTGCTGACCCTGGTCCGGGTGGTGCCGAAATTCGACCCGGGCAAGGACCGCGACTTCCTGGCCTACGCCGTCCCGTCGATCCGGGGGGACCTGAAGCGATACTTCCGGGACCATGCCTGGACCGTGCGGCCTCCGCGTCGGGTCCAGGAGATCCAACTGGAGGTACAGCGCGCTCACGCCAGGGCCCGCGAGATCGGCGAGCCCAAGTCCGCAGAGGCAATCGCCGAAGACCTGCAGCTGAAGCCGGCGGACGTCCAGGAGGCGCTGCTCGCCGAGGGTTGCTTCCATCCGCTCTCGCTGGACACGCCCTTCTCAGGCGAGCCAGGGTCGAGCTCGCTGGGGGAAACGATCCCGACCACGGACGAGGAGGCCCGTGAGGCCGCCGAGGCGCGGGTGCTCCTGGAGCCGCTGCTTCGCGCGCTGGGCGAGCGGGACCGGCGGATCGTCCACCTGCGGTTCGCGGAGGGCCGCACCCAGCAGGAGATCGCCGACGAGCTCGGCGTCACCCAGATGCAGGTGTCGCGTCTGCTCTCGAGGATCCTTCGTCAACTGCGCGAAGGATTCGGCAAGTCACCGCTCGAGGTTGCCTGACTGAGCAACGGCTGCTGGGGCCTAGTTCGAGGGCTGCGGGACGTTGCACTTCACCTTGGGGTTGGCGCCCAGGTAGTTGAGGGGTCCGGCGACGATCGTCAGGGCCGTGTCGCTTGTGGTCTTGCAGTTCACCTGGCGGTCGTTGCCGAAGTAGCCGCGCTGGTACGCGGCCGCGGCGCCGATCACCAGCCACGCGACGATGACGATGACGATCAGGGCTCGCATGTGTCCTCCGTCCGGCGCACCAGAGTTGGCGCGCACAAGGGGGGTACCCCACCCGGTCGTGGATCACGCGTCGGCGGGGGAGGCTTCACCGGCATACGTCGTCTGATACGCCATCAGCTCCGCGCGGCCGCGGGCGAGCGACGCCTCCAGATCGGGTAGCAGCGCCTCGGCGCCGACCACGGTCCCAGCGTCGCCGAGGTACTCGACGGCGCGGATCGCTTCCGCCGCGTAGCCGACTCCGAGATTGAGGGCGCTCCCTGCGAGCTTGTGCGCGGCCTGGCGCATCGCAACCGAGTCCCTGGCGTGGATCGCGGCCCGGATGCCATCGAGGGCGGTGTGCGAGTTGACCATGAAGTTGCCGATCGCCCGGTCCAGGTAGTCCGTGCTGCCGGGGTCCAGCTCGCGCAGCATGTCCAGGCGCTCCACGTCGAGCGCATCCGGGTCCGGAGTCGCGGTGCTCACGGTCTTCTCCTCCTCCCGCACGGCGTGGTGCGGGTACTCGCCGGTTGATCCCAACCACGCGTCGAGCGACGCTGCGAGAGCAGCGGGGTCAACGGGTTTGGTGAGGAAGTCGTCCATCCCGGCTTCGAGGCACCGATCCCGTTCGCCTTCGACGGCGGCCGCGGTCATCGCGATGATAGGAAGCCTGGTCCCGTACCTCGCGCGCGCCCTGATCTCGCGGGTTGCGGCGTAGCCATCCATCCGCGGCATCTGGACATCCATCAGGACGGCGTCGAAGTCGCGGGCCGCCAGGGCCGCCAGGGCGTAGAGGCCGTCGTCCGCTGTCTCGGCGGCGTACCCCAGGGACTCCAGCAGGCCGACCGCCACCATCTGGTTCACCGGGTTGTCCTCGACGACGAGGACCCGCCGTTGCCGGCCGTCCGCTGGGGCGGCGGGGCGTTCGGTCACCCGGTCCGGCTCGATGCCGGCCAGGTGGGTGATCAGCGCCGTGCGCAGCGCGCCTGCCGACACGGGCTTGTCGAGGCTTACGGCGATGCCCGCCTCACGCACGAGATCCGCGTCGATCGCCGTGAACGAAGTGAGCATCATCATGGTCAGGTCGTCGTACGCCGGGTCGCGGCGGATGTCGGACGCCAGGTCCAGGCCGTCGCGCCCCGGCATCGCCATGTCCAGGAGCGCCCCGTCGAACGGGTCGCCCTCGACGACCGCTTCGGCCAGGGCGGACAGCGCCTCCCAGGCGTCCGGCACGCTCACCGCGCGGACGTACCACCAGCCGAGCTGCTCCTCCAGGATCAAGCGGTTGTGCGGGTTGTCGTCGACCACCAGCACGCGCTGACCGCCCAGCCAGGTGCGCGCGAACTCGTCCTGCGGGTCGGGTGCCGCACCGGCGGGTTGGCCGAACCTCCCGGTGAACCAGAAGACGCTGCCACCGCGCTCGTTCGGCCGGTAGCCGATCTCGCCGCCCAGCGCCTCGACGATCTGCTTCGAGATCGCCAGTCCGAGGCCGGTGCCGCCGTACAGCCGTGTCGTGGACGCATCCGCCTGGGTGAACGGGTCGAACAGGACCGCGACCTGGGCGTCCTCGACGCCGCGACCGGTGTCGGTCACCTCGACCGTGAGCACGGAACCGTCCGGCGTCGGCTCGGCGGTTGCTCGTACGTACACCTCACCCTGCTCGGTGAACTTCACGGCGTTCGAGACGAGGTTGGTCAGCACCTGCGCCAGGCGCGTCGGGTCCCCGGCCAGGCTCTCGGGCACGTCCGGGTGGCACGACACGAGGAGCTCGACGCCCTTCGCGCGAGCGGTCTCCGCCAGCACGCTGACGACCTGGTCGAACACCGGTCTCACCTCGAAGTCGAGGAGCTCGAGCTCGAGCTTGCCCGCCTCGATCTTGGAGAAGTCCAGGACGTCGTTGATGACTGCCAGCAACGACCGGCTCGCCACCTGCACGCCCGAGGCGAGCCGCAGCTGGGCAGGGTCGAGACCGGTCCGAAGCAACAGGTCGTTGAGCCCGATCACCCCGTTCAGGGGCGTCCGGATCTCGTGGCTCATCGTCGCCAGGAAGTCGGACTTCTGTCGCGAGGCGTCCATCGCCTGGTCGCGTGCATCGGCCAGCTCGCGTTGCGCCCGTTCACGTTCGGCGACCCGGCCGAGCTGCACGGCGACGGCCTCGACCATGCTCTGGATCATGTCGTGGCGATACAGCGGCGGCGCCGACGTGATCGTCAGGACGGCGCACACCTCATCGGCGAAGGACACCGGGAACCCGATGGTGAGCCGGGCGTCGTCCCACACCGACCTGCGCTCCCGGAACGCCCGGTTGGCGACGTCCAGCTCGATCGCCATCGGCCCCGGTGTGCTCAGGTCGTAGTCCCGATCCTCGTCGGAGATGTAGAGGGGCACGACCCCCGTCCCCTCGGCGTCGGGCACGAAGCCGCGGCCACGCTCCCAGTCGTCGTGGAGGAGGACCAGGTCCCGAGCCTGCCCGAGCACGTCGTTGAGCGAGTGTGCCTCGTTGGCCGCTACGGCGACGGCCTGCATCAGGATGTTCTGGCTCACCAGGTCAAGGAGCGCCATCTCGGCCTGCTTGGTCTCGCTGACGTCCTGGTGGGTGCCGGACATGGCGATCGCGACCCCTTCCTCGTCGCGGTGGACGACGCCCCGCCCGCGCGTCCAGATCCAGTCGTCACCGGCCGCGACTCGGGCCACGAAGACGAACTCGTCGGCACCGTCGAGGGCCTGCTGCACCGCCTCCTCCACGATCGCGCGGTCATTCTCGTGGACGGCGCTCAGGAACGCGTCGTACCCGCCCGGCTCCTCCGTCGGTTCGCCTCCGTAGAGCGCGTAGAGCTCAGGGGAGGCAACGACCGTGCCGCCGACCAGGTCCCACCTCCAACTGCCGATGCGGGCGATCGTGTGCGCCTCGACGAGGTTCTGCTGGCTGGTGCGCAGCGCGTCCAGGACCTCGCGTCGACTCGTGTAGTCGCTGATCCGGTGCCGGACACCGGTCAGCGTGCCGTCGACATCACGTAGCGCGGACTCGCGCAGGAGCACCCAGAAGGTCGATCCGTCGTGCCGGACGAGCCGGCGCTCGACCTCTTGATCATTGACGCGACCGGCGCGCAGGTCCTCGAGATGCTCGGCAAACCGGCCGCGTCCGGGTTCGTCCAGGGCGTCGAACACGGTGAGCGTGGCCATGGTCGCGGCGTCGACGCCGAGCATCCGGGCCAGTTGCGGATTGGCGTAGAGGGTGCGGCCTTCGAGGTCGAAGACCCAGATGCCGTCCGGCGAGGTCTCGACGATGTCGGCGTACAGCGCAGCGAGATCCATCACACCTCCGGCCCACACCCTAGAACTTCGCGGCCCCCGACGGCAGGGGATTGGACCCGCCACGCCGCCACCGCTCAGAACTCGTCCGCGATCAGATAGCTGCCGTGGTTGTAGGTCAGCTGGAGGGTGGTCTCGTCGGTGCTCTTCCCATCGCCGGCACGGTTGTACTCGACGCTGTAGTGCACGGTGAGCGCGTTCGGGTCGGCCTCGATCGACAACAGCTTCGCCTTCTTGACCGTCTCCCAGAAGCCCTCGTACCCGGACAGGTTGCCGCTGGCCACCTGGAATTCCGGGGTCAGCATCTCGAAGGCTGCCCGGGGGTCAGCGGTGACCGTGGACAGGTACGTCCCGATGAAGTCCTCCATGCCCGCGACCGTGGCCCGGGTGGCGTTGGCGTCGGAGGTCTTGGTGGAGCCGCCCGCCGGTTTCGCGCTGGGACCGGTGTTGCCGCCGTTGCCGCCACCACCGCCACCACCGAGGGTGTACGCCAGAGCAATCAGCAACACCACCGCGACAACGGCCCCGATCAGGGTCAGCGGCAGTACGCCGCGGCGCTTGCGGTGCGGCATCGGCGCCGGCGGCAGTGGCGTGACGACTCTGGTCGGCGGGGTGGTGGGGGGCACCGGCGGGACGACCTGCGAAAGGACGCGGGTGTCCTGCCTCGAATCGGCCGGGGCGCCCGCGGCTGCGGCCGCACGAGCCTTCCGGGCCGACGTCGCGGCAGCGGGCCCGGCCGTCAGGAAGTCGTGAACGTCACGCATCGACCACCGGTGCTCGGGCTCGCGGGTCATCGTCGAGTCGAGCAGCGGTGCCAGCCAGCCCGCATTGGCCAGCCGGGGCGGGTCCTCGTGCACGATTCGGTACATCGCGCCCAACAGGTTGTCGCCCACCTCGTACGGCGGATGCCCCGCCAGCGCGTGGTAGAGCGTCGCTCCCAGGGACCAGACGTCACTGGCATCGGTGGCGGTGCCGCCCGACGCGACCTCCGGTGCGAGGTACGCCGGTGAGCCGGTCACCAGGCCCGTCTGGGTCAGGGACGCGTCGGCCTCGGCCCGCGCGATCCCGAAATCGGACAGCTTCACCTGCCCGGCCTGGGTGACCAGGATGTTCGACGGTTTCACGTCCCGGTGCACGATCCCGACCGCGTGCGCCGCGGCCAGGGCGTCGACGACCTGGGCCAGGAGCGGCGCCGCCTGGTCCGGGGGGATGGGCCCGCCGTTGCGGACCAGCTCCGCGAGCGTGACGCCATCGACGTACTCCATGACCAGCCACTGGTGGTCGGCCTCCTTCACGAAGTCGAAGACGGCGACGACGTGCGGGTGGTTCAGCCGCGCGGCCAGCTTGGCCTCGCGCTCGGCGCGTTCGAGGTCGGGGCTGGAGCCGCCGGGCATCATGCCGACGCGCTTGAGCGCCACGGCCCGTCCGAGCACCTCGTCGCGACCGAGCCACACGGCTCCCATGCCGCCCCGACCGATCTCACGGCCGAGCGAGTACCTGCCTGCGATCAACGTCTGTTCCTCCCACGTCCCGCGCCAGCCTAGAAGACTGCCGAAGAGTCATGCTCTGCTGCGCGGCGGGTTGGCTTCTTCCACACCCTCCCACCGGGTAACCGGCTGGGCGCCGGAGCACCGCATGGGGCAGGCTTGCCCCGTCAGGTACCCAATCCCGGAAGGTCCATCGTGTCCCCAGATCCCACTCTCCTCGATGACCTCGAGTGGCGCGGACTCATCGCCCACTCGACGGACCTCGGCGCGCTGCGCGAGGCTCTCCGCGAGCGGAGTGTGCGGTTCTACGTGGGCTTCGACCCGACGGCCCCGAGCCTGCACCTGGGCAACCTGGTCCAGATCCTCACCGCCAGGCGGCTCCAGAACGCCGGCCACACGCCGTACGCGCTGGTCGGCGGCGCCACGGGCATGATCGGCGACCCCCGCGACTCCGGGGAGCGGACCCTCAACTCCCTCGACACCGTCAAGGAGTGGGTGGAGCGGGTACGTCGCCAGATCGAGCCGTTCCTCTCGTTCGAGGGTGACAACGCGGCCACGATGGTCAACAACTACGACTGGACCGCGAGCCTGTCGACGATCGACTTCCTGCGTGACATCGGCAAGCACTTCCCGGTCAACCGGATGCTCGCGCGGGATGTCGTGAAGTCGCGGCTCGAGGCCGGCATCAGCTACACCGAGTTCAGCTACGTGCTCCTGCAGTCGATGGACTTCCTCAGCCTGTACCGGGACCACGGCGTGACGCTGCAGTTCGGCGGGAGCGACCAGTGGGGCAACCTCACCGGCGGCGTGGAGCTGATCCGGCGGTCCGACGGGGGCAAGGCCCATGCCTTTGCCACGCCCCTGATCGCCAAGGCCGACGGCACCAAGTACGGCAAGACCGAGGGCGGGGCACTGTGGCTGGACCCCGAGATGATGTCGCCGTACTCCTTCCTCCAGTTCTGGCTCAATGTCGAGGACGAGAAGGTGGGCGAACTGCTGCGGATCTTCACCTTCTTCAGCCGTGACGAGATCGAGGAGATCGAGGCGCGGCACGCGGAGAAGCCGTTCCTCCGCGCGGGCCAGCGGGCGTTGGCCGAGCACGTCACGACACTCGTCCACGGTGCCGAGGAGACCGAACGCATCCAGGCGGCCTCGGCCGCCCTGTTCGGCGGTGGCGACCTGCGCGGCCTGAGCGCGGGCACCCTCGGCGCGGCCCTGCGCGAGGCAGGATCCGTCACGGTCGATTCGTCCGGCGGTATCCCGGGCGTGGTGGACCTCCTTGTGCAGACCGGCCTCTCCAAGAGCAAGGGCGAGGCGCGGCGCACCATCGGTGAGGGCGGCGCCTACCTCAACAACACCCGCATCGACGACCCGGAACAGGTGCCCACCGCCGCCGACCTGATCGGCGGCGCCTGGCTGGTGCTGCGTCGGGGCAAGAAGAACTTCGCGGGCGTCGAGGTTCGATGAACACCTGCGCCTGGCTGGCCGGCCTCGAGGACCGGGCCCGCTCGGCGCTGCCTGCGGAGCTCTTCGAGTACGTCGCCCAGGGCTCACGGGACTCCGTGACTGCCGCGGAGGCCACCGACGCCTGGCGCTCTGTCCGGTTCCAGCCGCGCGCCTTGTACGACGTGACCGAGGTGGACGCGGGGATCACGCTGCTGGGACGACGCAGCGAGGTGCCGTGGGGCGTCGCGCCGACGACGCTCCAGCGGGCCGTGCACCCCGCCGGCGAGCTGGCGATGGCCCGGGCAACGGCCGCGGCCGGGGGCGTGCTCGTGGTGTCCAGCAACGCCGGCACGACGTTCGCGGAGATCGGCGCGACCGGGGTGCGCTGGTGGCTGCAGGCCTACCTCCCGGCGGACCGCACGCTCGCCGAGCCCGTGCTGGAGCGGGCGGTCGCCGCCGGAGCCGACGCCCTCGTCCTGACCGTCGACACCCCGGTGGTCGCCACCAAGTACACCGCCGGCCGGAGTGTCTGGGACACCGTGTATCCCGAGTCGATCCGGGTGAACTTCGACCCGCTGCACGACAGCCAACCCGGCTCCAGCAAGGCGACCGACCTGGGCCCGCACGACCTCGACTGGCTCGCGGAACGCACCGGACTCCCGGTCGTGGTCAAGGGGATCCTGCGTCCGGACGACGCGCGCCGGTGCGTGCAGGCTGGCGCCGCCGCGGTCTGGGTGTCCAACCACGGCGGGAGGCAGCTCGACCGGGCCGCCTCGACGTTCGCGTGCCTCCCGGGGGTGCTCACGGCGGTCGAGGGGGCCGCCGAGGTGTACGTCGACGGGGGACTGCGCAGCGGACTGGACATCCTGGTTGCCCTGGCGCTCGGCGCGGATGCCGTCTTCCTCGGACGGCTGCCGCTGTACGCCCTCAGCGAGGGGGAGGGCGCGGTGGCGAGGATGCACGCCGAGCTGCTCGACGAGGTGGTGGAGGCGCTGCGGCTGAGCGGTTGCCGATCCGTTGCGGACACGCGGGGCATCATCCACGGCTGACGGGGGCGGGCCGCTGACCTGCGCAAACGTGCGGGTGGTCCGGGTCACTTCGGATGGATTTGGTCTTTGATCCGGACTCCCCTAATGTTCTCCGAGTCGCCAGGGAGCGGCGGGAAGCAAGACCGCCAGGTCGGGCTTCCGGCCCCGAGGTGACCACCCTTCATCGCACACCGTTCGGTGGGCGAGTGCGCGCCGCGAGGCGCCCACTCGAACAAACGGCGGACCGTCGCGTGCCGGGGTGGGGCAGGAGCGGCTCGCGATTTGCGGAGCCGAAACCCACCCGCTAATGTTCTAAACAAGCCCCAAGCCCGAGCCGAGAAATCGGTGACGGAGTGGTGCGCGTCTGATTTTTGAGAACTCAACAGTGTGTCATAGTCGACGAATTAGTTTGACATGCCCTTATCTTTTTGGTTTGGGTTGTTTTTTCGGCAATGATTCTGGCGATAGTGTCAGGGTTTGTT
>JAOPXC010000163.1 GCA_025965335.1 Nocardioides sp.
CTCGATGTCGTCGTCACCGCGGTCAACGGGCTCCATGTACAGCCGAGCCTCCGCGATCAAGTCGTCACTGATCGTGGCGATGACGACGCCCCGCATCGCGAAGGAGGAGCCATCCGTGTGTTGCCCACGCCAGTCGAACTCGCCCCACTCGACATCACCATCCCGGCAGGAGGCAAGCATCTCGGCGCGAAAGTCCGGGACTCCCTCAAACAGCGCTGACCAATTTGCAAACACCTGCGCCCGTCCCCTGAAGGCTCGGCCGGGATGAACGGGTTGGGCGCTCTGGTAGTCCTCCGCGAAGCAGGACGCCATGCGCCGGGCGTCGTGGGAATTCTGCGCCTCGGTGAGGCGCTGAAGGATGCTCCTCATGGTGCCAACCTAGCCCGCGCCGCAGTTACGGGAGCAACCCCAGAGTCACGGGCCGTCGCGGGGAGGTGGAACCCGAGACCGTAGCGCTTGGACGTTCGCCAGCGGGGGACACGGGTCTGGTGCCAGACGGCCACTCGGACCTGTCTGCGGGATCTGTCTCCGGGTGCCGCTGCACGAGCAGGACGGGGCGGCTGGATCTGTCGGCGCGGTGGTCTTGAATGGCCTGGTGCTGCTCGTCGACGTTGTTGCCACCTCGGGTGCCGTGGCCGCCACCCGCTCACGCAAGGCCAAGGTGATCGCGATGGCCGCCCTGCTGTCGTCCGCGTCGCCCGACGAGATCGAGATCGTCACGTCCTACCTCGGCGGGGCGCTGCGCCAGCGGCGCACCGGCCTGGGCTGGCGCGCCGTGTCCACTCTTCCTCCCCCCGCGGCGGAGCCGTCCTTGACGGTCCTGGAGGTCCACGCGGCCTTCGACGCGATTGCCGCGCTGGGCGGCGCGGGATCCCAGGCCGCCCGCTCCGCGGCGGTCGCCGACCTGTTCGGCCGGGCGACCGCCGACGAGCAGGCCTGGCTGCGCGGCGTCGTCACCGGTGCCGTCCGGCAGGGCGCCCTCGACGCACTGGTGCAGGAGGCCGTGGCCGCCGCTGCTGCGGTGCCCCTGGCCGCCGTGCGCCGGGCGGCCATGCTGACCGGTTCGACCGTCGCGGTCGCGGTGGCGGCGTTCTCCGGGGGTCTCGACACGCTCGAGGCCTTCGGGCTCGAGGTCGGCAGACCGGTGCTGCCGATGCTCGCCTCGAGTGCGCCCGACCTGCCGGCCGCACTGGCGAAGGCGTCGAGAGGCGCGGGCGGTGAGGTCGCCGTCGACGTGAAGCTCGACGGCATCCGCATCCAGGTCCACCGCTCGGGCGACGTCGTGCGCATCGCCACCCGGACCCTCGAGGACATCACCGACCGGCTGCCCGAGGTGGTCGAGATCGCGCGGTCACTCCCGGCGTCCGCCTTCGTGCTCGACGGCGAGGCGCTGGCACTCGACGCGGACGGGCGGCCGCGCCCGTTCCAGGAGACCGCGTCCCGGACGGCCCAGGCGGCCGGGGTCAGCGTCACGCCGTACTTCTTCGACGTGCTGCATGTCGACGGCGACGACCTGCTCGACTCCCCCGGGACCGTCCGGATGGCCGCGCTCGAACGGCTCGTCCCGCCCGAGCACCGGGTCCCGCGACTGGTCACCGCCGACCCCGCGGCCGCGGCCGACTTCCTGACCGAGTCCCTGCGCTCGGGACACGAGGGCGTGGTCGTGAAGAACCCGACCGCGCCGTACGACGCCGGCCGCCGTGGGTCGGCCTGGGTCAAGGTCAAGCCGGTGCACACGCTCGACCTGGTCGTGCTCGCGGTCGAGTGGGGCAGCGGCCGGCGTCACGGCTGGCTCTCGAACATCCACCTCGGCGCCCGCGACCCCGAGACCGGCGGCTTCGTGATGCTCGGCAAGACGTTCAAGGGCATGACCGACGAGATGCTGGCTTGGCAGACGCAGCGGTTCCAGGAGCTCGAGGCCTCGCGGTCGTCCCACGTGGTGCAGGTGCGGCCCGAGCAGGTCGTCGAGATCGCGTTCGACGGCGTCCAGCGCTCGAGCCGCTATCCCGGTGGCATGGCGCTGCGGTTCGCCCGGGTGGTCCGCTACCGCGACGACAAGCTCGCCGCCGAGGCCGACACGATCGACCTGGTGCGAGAGTTCTTCGAGCACCGCGGCTGACCACCGACGCGGTCGCCGCCGACTGTGGGACAGCCACACAGCGCGGCGAGGTGCTGGGAAGCACGGCGACCGGGTCGTGCTTCCGCATCCTGATCGCCGATGAAATCGCGCCCGCCGGGGCCGACCGGATCGCGCAGGACCTCAGGGGGCCGCGTGGGCAGTCGTGCCCGCTCGGGCGGCCCGCGTCTTCCGTCACAGTTGTGCAACTCCGAGTTGCAACAGTCGTACGATGGACCCATGTCGACCCGTGCACCCGAGACCGACGGACGGCGTTCGGCCGCCGCCGCGCGTCGTCGGGCCCGTGAGAAGGAGATCATCGCGGCGACCCGGGCGCTCTTCGACGAGCGCGGCGTGCGCGATGCGCAGATCGAGGACATCGCCCGTGCCGTGGGCATCAACCGGGCCATCGTGTACCGGCACTTCACCGGCAAGGAGGAGCTGTTCGCGCTCACCCTGGTCGGCTACCTGGAGGAGCTGCGCGACGCCCTGGCGGCGGCCTCGGCGGACCAGGCGGAGGCCTCGGCCCGGCTGGCGGCGATCGTCGGCGCGTTCGTCGACTACGGCCTGGCCCACCCGGCGTTCGTCGACTGCGCCCAGGCGCTGATGCGACGGAGCGGCACCGAGCTGCTCGACGAGATCTCGGAGAGCGCCATGTTCCGGCTCGGCCGCGGCATCTCGTCCTGCCTCGCGATCCTCACGACCGCGATCGAGGACGGCGTCGCGTCGGGCGACTTCGCCGTGGCGGACCCCACGCTGCTGGCCAACACGCTCTACGCCAGCGGCCTCGGCGCCCTCCAGCTCGCGCGCGTGGGCATCCTGGTCAAGGAGGCCGCTCCCGGCATTCCCACTGTCGGCGAGATCTCCGCGGAGCAGGTCCGCGACTACCTCGTCGCCTCGGCCCTCGCCCTCGCCACTCGCTGACCGCCCGCGTCCACACGAGCCGGGTCGTGGATCTCCCGCGTCAACGAGCGCCGGGTCCGCTCAGGGACGCTCGAGGATGGCCACGACACCCTGGCCGCCGGCGGCACAGATCGAGATCAGGCCGCGGCCAGAGCCCTTCTCGGCCAGCTGCTTGGCCAGCCCGTTGATGATCCGGCCGCCGGTGGCTGCGAACGGGTGGCCGGCGGCCAGCGAGGACCCGTTGACGTTCAGCTTCGACCGGTCGATGGGCCCCAGCGGTGCGTCGAGGCCCAGCCGCTCCTTGCAGAACACCGGGTCCTCCCACGCCTTGAGCGTCGCGAGCACCTGCGAGGCGAACGCCTCGTGGATCTCGTAGAAGTCGAAGTCCTGCAGCGTCAGGCCGTTGCGCTCGAGCATTCGGGGCACGGCGTACGCCGGAGCCATCAGGAGGCCCTCGCCCCCGTGGACGTAGTCGACGGCGGCGGTCTCGGAGTCGACGAGGTGGGCCAGTGGCTCGAGGCCTTGCTCCTGTGCCCAGTCGTCGGAGCCGAGCAGCACCACTGATGCGCCGTCGGTCAGCGGAGTCGAGTTGCCGGCGGTCATCGTGGCCGCCTCGCCCCTGCCGAAGACCGGCTTGAGCTTGGCGAGCTTCTCGACCGACGAGTCCGGGCGCAGGTTGTTGTCCCGCTCGAGGCCGCGGAACGGCGTGATCTGGTCGTCGAAGAAGCCACGCTCGTACGCCGCGGCGAGGTGCTGGTGGGAGGCAGCCGCGAGCTCGTCCTGCTCCTCACGGCCGATCTGCCACTCGAGGGCGGTCAGCGCGGCGTGCTCGCCCATCGACAGGCCGGTGCGCGGCTCGCCGTTCTGCGGGATCTCGAGCCCGATGTCGCCCGGACGGATCGACCCGAGGGCCCTGATCCGCGAGGACGTGTCGCGCGCCGCGTTGACCTTCATCAGCTTCTTGCGCAGCTTGTCGCCGATCGCGACCGGCGCGTCCGACGTGGTGTCGGTGCCGCCGGCGATGCCGACCTCGATCTGGCCGAGGGCGATCTTGGTGCCGACCTCGCTCGCGGCCTGCAGGCCGGTGCCGCACGCCTGCTGGATGTCGATCGCCGGGGTATCGGGCGAGAGCTTGGAGCCGAGCAGCACCACCGAGGCGCCGTCGGTCAGCGGTGTCGAGTTGCCTGCGGTCATTGTGGCAGCCTCGCCCCTGCCGAAGACCGGCTTGAGCTTGGCGAGCTTCTCGACCGACGAGTCCGGGCGCAGGTTGTTGTCGCGCTCGAGGCCGCGGAACGGCGTGATCTGGTCGTCGAAGAAGCCACGCTCGTACGCCGCGGCGAGGTGCTGGTGGGAGGCAGCCGCGAGCTCGTCCTGCTCCGCACGGCCGATCTGCCACTCGAGGGCGGTCAGCGCGGCGTGCTCGCCCATCGACAGGCCGGTGCGCGGCTCGCCGTTCTGCGGGATCTCGAGCCCGATGTCGCCCGGACGGATGGACCCGAGGGCCCTGATCCGCGAGGACGTGTCGCGCGCCGCGTTGACCTTCATCAGCTTCTTGCGCAGCTTGTCGCCGACCGCGACCGGCGCGTCCGACGTGGTGTCGGTGCCGCCGGCGATGCCGACCTCGATCCGGCCGAGGGCGATCTTGTTGCCGACCTCGATCGCGGCCTGCAGGCCGGTGCCGCACGCCTGCTGGATGTCGATCGCCGGCGTCTCGGGCGAGAGCTTGGAGCCGAGCACGGACTCACGGGTCAGGTTGAAGTCGCGCGAGTGCTTGAGCACCGCCCCCGCAACGACCTCCCCGAGCCGCTCACCCTCGAGCCCGAACCGGGTGACCAGGCCGTCGATGGCGGCGGTCAGCATGTCCTGGTTCGACGCCGTCGAGTAGGCGGTGTTGGACCGGGCGAACGGGATGCGGTTGCCGCCGAGGATGGCGACGCGACGGGTGGTGGATTCCATCCGCCCATCCTCGCGCTGCGGGTCCGTCCAGAGAAGGACATGAGGGGCACGTCACGAAATGTGGACTCAGAGTTACACGAGGAGTTACATGGGACCATGAGTGACAGATACCAGGGCTTCACCGCCTCGCCGATCGGCAAGCTCCTCGTCAAGAACCTCGGGCTCCCGAACCCCATGAAGCTCGAGCGGTACGTCGAGGGCGCCCCGCTCGTCGACGGCACCGTGGCCGTGGGTGGTCGCGGCCGCCTCGCCGAGTCGCTGCCCGGCCTGCTCGACCTCCTGGGCATCGCCTCGACGACCGCGGCCGAGGCCGGCGACGGGGCGACGTACAAGGGTCTCGTCTTCGACGCCACCGGGCTGACCAGCTCGAGCGACCTGCACGCCCTGCGCGACTTCTTCACCCCGCTGCTGCGCCGCCTCGGCAAGTGCCCGCGCGTCGTGGTCCTGGGCACCCCGCCCGAGCAGGTCTCCGGCGCCGAGCGGGTCGCGCAGCGCGCCCTCGAGGGGTTCACCCGCAGCCTCGGCAAGGAGATCGGCCGCGGCGGCACGGTCCAGCTCGTGTACGTCGCCGAGGGTGCCGAGGCCGCGGTGACGAGCACTCTGGCCTTCCTCCTCTCCCCCAAGTCCGCGTACGTCTCCGGGCAGGTCGTGCGCATCGGCACCACCGGCGGCACGTTGGCCGCGGAGGTCCCCGACTGGCAGCGTCCGCTCGACGGCAAGGTCGCGCTGGTCACCGGCGCCAGCCGCGGCATCGGCGAGCAGATCGCGCGCGTCCTGCACCGCGACGGCGCGAGCGTCGTCGGCGTCGACGTGCCCCAGGCGGCCGACGGGCTGGTCAAGCTGATGAACGAGCTCGACGGCGACTGGCTCACGCTCGACATCACCGCCAAGGACGCCCCACAGCGGATCGCCCATCACCTGCAGGAGAAGCACGGTGGCGTGGACATCGTGGTGCACAACGCCGGCATCACCCGGGACAAGAAGCTGGCGAACATGAAGGAGGACGGCTGGGACTCCGTCATCGCGGTCAACCTCACCGCGCCCGAGAGGATCACCCGCGAGCTCCTGGACCAGGGCGTGATCAACGACAACGGCTCGATCATCGGCGTCGCCTCGATCGCCGGCATCGCCGGCAACGTCGGGCAGGCCAACTACGCCGCCTCGAAGGCCGGCGTCATCGGCCTCGTCGACTCGCTCGCCGACGAGCTGAAGAACGGCATCACCATCAACGCGGTTGCCCCCGGGTTCATCATCACCCAGATGACCGCGGCCGTGCCGTTCGCGACCCGCGAGGTCGGCCAGCGCCTGAACGCCATGGCGCAGGGCGGGCTGCCCGTCGATGTCGCCGAGGCCATCGCGTGGTACGCCAGTCCCGGCTCCACCGCGGTCAACGGCAACGTGGTCCGGGTCTGCGGCCAGATGATGCTGGGCGCCTGATGGTCTCGACAGGCTCGACCAACGAGGGCACGGGCTCGACCAACGAGGGGTCGACCCTCCGCGTCGTGGCGGGCACTCCGCACCCGCTGCCGATGATGCTGAGGGCCGCGCTGCCCGCGGTGCCCGGCGTCAACCTCCTGCCCGGCATCCGCAAGCACGGTCACGAGCTGCCCGACCTGGCGTTGACCCGGCACGACGTGCCGATCGACCCCGCCCACGTCGCGGCATACGCCGAGGTCTGTGGCTTCCCGGCCAAGGACGTCGTCCCGCTGACCTATCCCCACCTGCTCGCGTTCCCGCTGCACATGGCGATCATGACCGACGGCTCGTTCCCGTTCCCGGCGATCGGGACCGTGCACCTGGAGAACGCCATCACCCGGCACCGTCCGATCGCCGCGGCCGAGGTGCTCCAGGTGACCGCGCGCGCGACGAACCTTCGCCCGCACGCCAAGGGCCGGGTCTTCGACATGTTCACCACCGTGCACTCGCTCGGCGAGCTGGTGTGGGAGGAGACCTCGACGTTCCTGCGCCGGGGCAAGGGAGACGACTCCGCGGCCTCCGACACGACGTACGTCGAGGCGCCCGCGGGACCGATCACCTGGCGCCTGCCCGCGGACCTCGGCCGGAAGTACGCCGCGGTGTCCGGCGACCACAACCCGATCCACCTCTACCCGCTGACCGCCAAGGCGTTCGGCTTCCCGCGCCAGATCGCGCACGGCATGTGGAGCAAGGCCCGGTGCATCGCGGCCTTCGAGAACCGCCTGCCCGACGCGGTCCGTGTCGACGTCGCGTTCAAGAAGCCGATCCTGCTGCCCGGCACCGTCGCATTCGGGGCGCGCCCGCTGGACGACGGGGGCTACGCGTTCTCGCTGGGCAACCCGACGAGCGGCGCCCCGCACGTCGTGGGCCGGACCTCGGCTCCGTAGTCACCCCGGATAGGGATCGCTCGCAGTCGACTCGGCGGCGGGCATCCCTCGGCTGCGGGACCTCAGCTCCGGGGCGTGAGCGCGGCGGTCAGCGCGGCGTGCCGAACTGGAACGTACGGACGGTGGCGCGCGCCGCTGTCGGCGTGCTCGCGCGGCGCTCGGAGAACGTCGCGGTCGACGGGTCCCAGACGCCGAGGTCGGTCACGCCGTTGGCGTCCCAGTCCCCCGCCACCGGCAGGTCGCCGGGGGCACCGAACGGCACCTGCGAGGTCCACACCAGGCCGTCGTCGACCTTGCGCAGCGTGAACGTCGAGGTCGCCACGTCGTAGACGCCGAGGTCGGTGGTGCCGTCACCGTCCCAGTCACCCGTGACCGGCAGGTCGTTGACGTCGCCGAGCGGGATCGAGGCGAGCTTGCCGTCAGCAGCACGCAGCCTGAAGACGTTGCTGCCGGAGCGGCGTACGCCCACCTCCCAGAGGCCGTCGCCGTCCCAGTCGCCCGCGATCGGGATGTCCTTGACGGCGCCGAACACGATCGAGGTGACGCCGGCGGGCGTGCGCAGCTGGAAGGTCTTGGTCTGGGGGGTCCGCACCCCCGGGTCGGTCCTGCCGTCGCCGTCCCAGTCGCCGACGACCGGCTGGTCGGTCGACGTGCCGAACCTGATCACCTTGGGGTTCCTGCCGTCGCGCAAGACCTGGAAGGTCGCCTTGGTGGCGCGGCGGAAGACGACGGGCTCGGCCTCGGGGCCGCCCACGAAGTTGCCCGCGGTCGGTACGTCGACGCAGTTCTGCGAGGTGAGCGTGCTGCCGTACTTGAACGCCGTCCCGTGGAACCAGGCGGAGATGTCGGTCCGGTCCCGGCGCTCCTCGAAGTGCAGGTGCGGACCCGTGGAGTTGCCGCTGGTGCCGACGGCGCCGAGCAACATCCCCTGGTCGACGGTCTGGCCGACCGAGACCCCTAGGGAGGAGAGGTGCGCATAGATCGTGGTCTCTCCGTTGCCGTGGTCGAGCATCACCCAGCGGCCGTAGCCGCTGCCCCCGGACTCGGCCACCACCACCGTGCCCGCCGCGGCCGCCACGACCGGGTCGCCGAGGTCGTCGGTGCGGTTCCAGTCGACCGACTTGGCGCTCGGGCTGTGGTCGGCACGCGTGGTGCCGGTCCAGGTCTGACCGCAGGGGAAGGGCATCTCGTAGTCCGCCTCGGGTGCGGCGAAGGCCGGCAGGGCCACGGCGACCGAAGTCATCACGACGGCCGCGAGGCCGACCACGGACCGGAGCGAACTGGTTGCGCGTGACATCCCGGAGCCTTTTGGGGAAGGGGACGGTCCGAGTCACACGCACACCACGAATGACCAGCCGCCACAAGAGCGCTCAAAGGTAACGTCTCGCCGGCGTGTCTGTCCCCCAATGTCTAGAATTACAACGTTGTCATGCTATACGTCCCGGTCCCGGCGGCGCCGGATCAGGCCCTCCTGCGCGACGGTCGCGACGAGGGTGCCGTCGGCGGTGAACACCCGGCCCAGCGAGAGGCCGCGCCCACCGGACGCGGAGGGCGACCACTGGTCGTAGAGCCACCAGTCGTCGGCACGGAAGGGTCGGTGGAACCAGATCGAGTGGTCCAGCGAGGCCATCTGGGTCTGTGCCGGGTTCGCATCGTGCGCTGTGAGCGAGACGCCGAGCAGGCTGACGTCGCTGGCGTAGGTGAACGCCGCGAGGTGCTCGAGCGGCGAGTCGGAGAGGCGGCCGTTGATGCGGATCCACATGCGGGCCTGGGCCTTGTGTTCCGGGTGCGGCGGCAGCCCGCCCGTCCTCGAGTTGCCCAGGTAGCGGACGTCGAGGGCGGCCCACTCCTTGCCGAGCGCGTCGGCCTCGGTGTTGCCCCGCTCGCGCATCAGGACGAGGAGGTCGACGCCCTCCTCGGGCTTGCTGACCTCGGGCATCGCGTCCTGGTGCTCGTAGCCCTCCTCGGGCCGCTGGAAGTTCAGGGTCTGGTAGTAGATCGCCCGTCCGTGCTGGCGCGCGACCACTCGACGCGTCGCGAACGACCGACCGTCGCGGAGGTGCTCGACGTCGTACACGATCGGCACCGAGTAGTCGCCGGGCAGCAGGAAGTAGGAGTGCAGTGAGTGCACGGCGTACGCCGGGTCGACCGTGCGGACTCCGGCGATCAGCGCCTGGGCCGCGACCTGACCGCCGTACACCCGGGCGCGTCCGGAGTCGGGCTGCGCGCCGCGGAAGAGGTCGACGTCGATGTCCTCGAGGTCGAGCAGCGCGGTGAGCTCCTC
>JAOPXC010000234.1 GCA_025965335.1 Nocardioides sp.
GCGGTCCTCGGGTCGCTGTCACTCCTCGTCGACAACGACACCCTTGCGTTGGTAGGGATCAAGGGCGGACGCGAGGGCGTGGCATCGAGATGGGCCACCTATCCCGTCGCGGGGCACACCCCGGCCGCGGACGCGGTCCGTGCGGGGACCCCCCTCCTCCTGGTGGGCCGTGCGGAGATCACCGGCCGATATCCCGACCTGGAGCTCGCGTCCGAGGGCGAACGGTCGATGGTGTGTCTGCCCCTGGTGGTGTCCGAGCGCCCGTTGGGTGTGGTCACCTTGTCCTTTGCCGAGCGCCGCGACATCGACGACGCCGAGTTGACGTTCCTTGGCCTGCTCACCGATATCTGCGCGCAGACCATCGACCGCATCAACGCGCAGGCCGAGGCTGACGACCGCGAAGCCAAGCTGGCCTTCCTGGCCGACGCCAGCGAGCGCCTGTCCCGCGACCTCGACTACGAGGCGACGCTCACCGCTGTGGCCGAAGCAGCGGTCCCGTGGTTCGCCGACTGGTGCGCGATCGCCTTGGCGGACGACGGGCAGCTCCGCACGCTCGCGGTCGCGCACGCGCAGCCACAGCACACGGGGCTGGTGAAGGAGCTCCAGGAGCGCTACCCCGCCTCGCCGGACGTCCCTCGGGGGATCTACCAGGTGTTGCGCAGCGGTGTCAGCGACCTCGTGCCCGAGATCTCCGACGACCTCCTGGCCCTGTCCGCCCAGGACGCCGACCACCTGAGACTGCTGAAGCTGCTGGACTTCCGCAGTGCGATGGCGTGCCCCCTGAAGGTCCAGGACCGGTCGTTGGGAGTGATCACCTGGGTCACCGGCAGCGAGGGACGTCGGTTCGACACTGCTGACCTGGCGTTCGGCGAGGACCTCGCCCACCGGGCCGCGGTGGCGATCGACAACGCCGTGTTGCACACACAGCTGCGCGATGTTGCCCTGCACCTCACCCATGCGGTCCTACCGGACAGGCTCCCCCGCGTGCCGGACTGGGAGTTTGCCGTGCGCTACCTGCCTGCGGGTCGCACCGACGCCGGTGGCGACTTCTACGACGTCGTACCCCTCCCGGAGAAGCGCGTGGCGCTGTTCGTGGGTGACGTCATGGGCCGAGGCGTTCATGCCGCCTCGGTGATGGCGCAGATGCGATCGGCGGTGCGCACCCTCATCGCGCTCGACCCGGAGCCCGCCGCGGTCATGCGGGGCCTCGATCTGGTCTTCGAGCGACTCGACCTGGACCATCTGGTCACCCTGGTCTACGCGCTGGCCGACTCCCGGGGCGGCTACCTCGACACCGTGAACGCCGGCCACCCGCCGCTGCTGGTCATCCGGCGGGCCAGCCCCGAAGGGGGCGACGCGGGGCCGGCACGAGCCGAGACAGTGACCGGCCCCGAAACCATGATCCTGGGGGCCGGTGGCGGCAATCGGTCGGTCGTCAGGAGCCTTCTCCACCCCGGCGACACCGTCCTGGTCTACACCGACGGGCTGGTCGAGCGGCGACACGAGGACATCGACGTGGGACTGGCCCGGCTCACCGCCGCCTGCATCGGGTCGGACGACCCCTTCCAGCGATCCTCCGATCTCGCCACCGCGCTCGAGAACCTCGTGGCGACGCTCCGCGACCCGACCCGCGACGACGACGTGGCCGTGCTGGCCGCTCGGTTCCAGCCGGTCGAGCCGCCTCGCGACGAGGCGTAGTCAGTACACCTGGGCCATCAGCTTGCGGACCTGGGGAGCCACCTGTGACCCGAAGAGCTCGATGTTCGTCATCACCTTGTCCTGGGAGATGCCGGGCATGCCGTACTTGAGATCGAACCGGGTCGCTCCCAACGTCCCGAGCGTCGCGGCGACCTTCGTGGCGACCGTCTCCGGCGCGCCCACGTAGAGGGCCCCGCCCGGGCCGACGTCGCGAAGGAAGTTCTCCTTCGTGGGCGGCCGGAACCCGCGCACCTTCGCGACCTCCGCGAAGGCTCGCGCGTAGTGCGGCCAGAACTCTTCGATCGCCTGCTCATCCGTCGCGGCCACATGCCCCGGCGAGTGCACGCCGACCGGGCGCGCGGGCTGGCCGAACTGGGCAAGCGCCTGCTGGAACAGGCCGGCGAACGGTGCGAACCGGGCGTTGTCGCCCCCGATGATCGCGATCATGAGCGAGAACCCGTAGCGAGCGGCGCGCACGACCGACTCGGGACTGCCGCCGACTCCGATCCAGGTCGACAGGCGGCCCGATTCCGTCCTGGGATAGACGGTCATCTCGTCGAGTGCCGCCCGGGTGCGGCCACTCCAGGTCACGGGCTCTTCCTTGAGGAGCTCGGCGAACAGCTCCACCTTCTCCTCGAACAGCTCCTCGTAGTCCCTGAGGTCGTAGCCGAAGAGGGGGAAGGACTCCGTGCTCGATCCACGCCCCAGGATCACCTCGGCGCGACCGTTCGACACCGAGTCCAGAGTGGAGTAGCGCTGGAACACCCGCACCGGGTCGTCGGAACTGATGACAGTCACCGCTGATCCGAGGTGGATTCGTGAGGTCCTCGACGCGATTGCTCCCAGCACGACGTCGCCCGCAGACAGCGGGAAGCTCGCGGTGTGATGCTCCCCGATCCCGAAGTAGTCGAGGCCGACTTCCTCCGCGAGAACACCCTCCTCGACCAGGTTCCGAATCGTCTGCGCATCGGAGAGGCGTTCGCCCGACTCGTCGGTGTGGACGTCGCCGAACGTGTCGAGCCCGAGGGTGATGTCCCCCGGATCAACGGCGGCGCCGTTCTTGGAGAGGTC
>JAOPXC010000235.1 GCA_025965335.1 Nocardioides sp.
TGGAAGTACGACGCGCCGACCTGTGACGCGCTGACCGTGACCTACCCGTCGGACCTGCCGAGCGGCCAGGCGAACGACGTGAACATCCGCCTGGAGACAGACCAGGGACAGGTCACGCTGAACTACCACAACAACGAGGGCACCTGGTCGGACACGACCGGCTTCACCTACTCCCAGCACGCGAACTGGCCGGTCGGCGTCACCTCGTACACCGTCAGCTGGGTGCAGGTCGGTGGCAGCAACTACCACTGGGAGGGTGACGTGTCCTGCCTCATCAACTCCGACGGTGATGACCAGACGCTGGACGCGCCGCTCGGCGTCACCGAGATCAACGGCTGGCGCACGAGCACCGTGACCATCAACAAGGGCACGGCCGCCACCGCCGACTCGGTGGTCGTCGAGCAGCCCGGTCTCCAGGCCCTCACGCTCCAGCGCCTGACGCAGGGCGCCTGGCAGCCGGTCAAGACGGTCGTCACCACCGACAGCGGCAACGCCCGGGTCACGTTCCCCCGCCAGCAGCGCCGGGGCACGTTCACCTACCGGCTCGCCGTCTCCGGCACGGAGTCGGTCACCGGCACCGCCTCCGCGAGGTTCAAGGTGCGCGTCCGCTGATCCCACGCGGGACCTACGAGGACGAAGGCCGGCCCTGGGGGCCGGCCTTCGTCCTGTCCCTGCCCGGGGAGGTGTCCTCTCCGGCGTGGCGGGGCACAGTTGGGGCATGGCGCTCATCTCCTTGTGGCAGGACCGGCACCCCAGGACCCCGACGACCGACGGGGAGGTCGGCGGCCGCTGGGACGCAGTCGTGGTGGGCGGTGGGCTCACCGGCCTGACGACGGCGCTGCTGCTCGGTCGGGCCGGCAAGTCCGTGCTGCTCCTGGAGGCCGACCACATCGGAGCCGGTACGACGGGTCGCAGCACCGCGAAGCTCAGCCTCCTGCAGGGCACCCAGCTCTCGACGATCACCCGCAAGCACTCCGCCGCGGTGGCGACGACCTATGTCGAGGCCAACCGGGAGGCCCAGGCCTGGGTGGAGGTCTTCTGCGGCGACCACGACGTACCCCTGCAGCACCGGACGGCCTACACCTATGCACAGGGCGAGCGCGGGGCCGCCCGGGCCCGCGCCGAGCTGGGGGCCGCCCGCGCCGCCGGCCTGCCGGCCGAGTGGGTCGACGAGGTCCCGCTCCCCTTCAGCACCCACGGCGCGGTGCGCCTCGACGACCAGCTCCAGATCGACCCGATCGAGCTGCTCGACGCGCTCTCGCTCCAGGCCGCCGCGCACGGGGTCAGCATCATCGAGCGGGCGCGCGTCCGGCAGGTCTCCGGAAAGGCTCCGGTCCTGGTCGAGACCGACCGGGGCCAGGCCGAGGCGGACTGCGTGGTCGTCGCCACGAACATTCCGTTCCTCGACCGCGGCGGCTGGTTCGCCCGGATGTCGCCCGGCCGTTCCTACGGCCTCGCGTTCCGGACCGACGACCGCCCCGTCGACGGGATGTACCTCTCCGCGGACTCGCCGAAGCGCTCGCTGCGCGACGCTCCGTCGCGGGAGGGCCACCTGCTCCTGGTGGGCGGCAACGGGCACACGACCGGCCGCGTCGCGTCCCCTCAGGGCAAGCTCGACGACCTGCGGCGCTGGACCGCGGAGCACTGGCCGGACGCCGTCGAGACGCACGCCTGGTCGGCCCAGGACTACCTGCCCCACCACTCGCTCCCGTACGCCGGGCCGGTGCTGCCGGGGGCGACCGAGATCTTCGTGGCCGGAGGCTTCTCCAAGTGGGGCATGACCAACGGTGTCGCGGCCGCGCTGGCCCTGTCCGGACAGATCCTCGGCGGCCACCAGGAGTGGGCCGAGGTGATGCAGACCTGGACCCCACACGAGCTCCGCGGGCTGCCCCGCGGCGCCGTGGCGAATGTGGAGGTCGGCCTGGAGCTGACCGCGGGGTGGCTACGACCGCTGACCAACCCCGGGATGGGCGCCGCTCCCGGCGAGGGTGACGCCGAGGTCCGCTTCGACCGGCTCGGGCACGCCCCCACCGCGTCGTCCAGGGTCGGGGGCATCGAGCGCCGCGTCTCGGCCGTGTGCACGCACCTCGGTGGCATCGTCAGCTGGAACGACGCCGAGCACAGCTGGGACTGCCCCCTGCACGGATCCCGCTTCGCTCCGGACGGAGCGGCGCTCGAGGGTCCGGCCACCTGTGGCCTGAAGCCGCACTGACCGGACCGCCGATCGGCCGATCAGCCCGTCAGCACGAAGCTTCGCACCAGCTGTCGCCGGATCTGCGCCTCCGTCCAGGCGAAGTCGACCCACCGCTTCTTCGAGAACATCCGGGTCTGGTCCACGGACCACGGTGACGTCGGGTCCTCCGACTGGCCGTAGGTGAGGATCGTGCGCGCGTCGACCCGACCGCCGGAAAGGAACGAGATCGCCTGGATGTGCGAGGAGCCGTAGGTGATCGGACGGAACTTCTCGGCATTCTGGACGGGGTGCCGCGACGCGAGCGCGTTGGCATTGCCGACCGAGTCACCGGTGCCGCCGCCGAGCGGGATCGGCGGCGCACCCCGGTCGCCCGCCACCTGCAGCGAGCCCCACGTGGCGTCGAACGGGATGTGCTTCGAACGCAGGTACGCGATCGCGTCGGCCATCGCCTGGACCACCAGCGGATTGTCGGTGTTCAGGTCGCGGGGGGTGTTCAACGGGTCGGCCGCGGAGAACGGTGTCCCCCAGACCGTGTCGACGAGGTCGAGGGGGACGGTTGGCAGCCGCGCCACGAACTCCTCGAAGATGTGCGTCCCGCGCGACGAGATGTTCGACGTGCCGTCCCACTTCCGCAGCACCGCGCACGCCTGGGTCTCCCCCGTGGCGTCACAGACTGTGTCGAGGTCGCCGTGCTGGCGCATCACCTCCGCGGCCCGCAACCGGTTCTCGTGCTCGTGCCCGCGCAGGCTGGCCGGCGTCTCCTTCCGGCCGTCGGCGAGCCGGTCGATGACGTACTGGGAGACCATCCGCGTGCGCATGGTCCGCTCGCACCGCTCGCAGCCGATGAGGTTGGCGTAGCCCTCGATCGGCGACTTCGGGTTGGGCAGCCAGTAGGAGTCGTTGGCGTTCATCACCCAGTCGCGGCGCACGACGTCGGGCAGGTTCTTCCCTCCGAAGACGCCGGGCCGGCCGGCGTCGCCGTCGGTCTTCCACTTGCAGGTGGTGTCGGCGAGCGTGCCGTCGAGACCGGGCAGTCCGGCGACCTGGTTGAGCACCAGTCCGACCGGGGTCATGCACTGCTGGGCGAGGGCCGTGGGGACGTTGGGTACGACGGAGTGGTCGGCGTACAGCACATCGCCATTGCGGTCCGCGGCCGTGGTGTTCACCCACGGCATCCCGCCCCCGGCGTCCTGGCGACGCAGCAGGTCACGCACGTTCGTCGCCTTGCCCATGTCCAGGAACGTGTCGATGGTGCGCAGCTGCTCGGCGTTGGCGTCGCGGATGGCCCAGAGGCTGATCGGCGACCATCCCATGAACTGAGCGGGCGCGTCGATGACGTAGCCCTGGGGCGTCCGGTACAGGTCCTCGGTGACGGTGCCGAGGCCGCCCTTCTTGCGGACCGTGATCTTGACGGTGCGGTGCTCCAGCTCGTGGACGCCACTGGCGGTGAGGTACGTCAGCGTGCCGGGCACGGTGTGGTACTCGTACGGCGTGAAGCGGTACGCCGTGGACACGGTGTGGCTCCACGCGACGTTGCTGTTCCAGCCGATGTTGACCACCGGGGAGCCGATCAGCGAGGCACCGGCGACGTCGTACCGGCCCGGGATGGTGAGGTGCTGCTGGGTGAAGTGGTAGCGGCCCCGCCACGGGAAGTGCGGGTTGCCGAGCAGCATCCCCTTGCCGGTCGAGGACTCGTTGCCGCCGATGGCCGTGGCGTTGGAGCCGAAGCCGCTGTCGGGGTCGCGACCCAGGCCGGCGAGCAGCTTGTCGCGGTCGATGTCGGCGGCGACGGGGAGGCCGGGATCGGGCAGGCCCGGGTCGTCGATCGACGCCGGGGCGGCGTCGACGATCTCCTTGACGAACACCCCGGTCGAGGCGAGCAGGTTGGCGAGGTACACGCCGTACCAGAGGTCGATCGGCCTGAGGTCCGGCCTGAGGTACGCCGCACCGTGGCACGCGGGATCGGTCACTCCCCTGCGCCCGTGGTCCAGTAGGTAACGGTTGATACCGGCCGTGTAACCCCGCACGATGGCCCGGGCCTCCGCTCCGGGACCGGCCTTCGGGTCGGCAAGCAACTTCTCCACGACGTGGCGGTTGTGCAGGTCGGTCACGAGTGCATCGATCTGCAGGTTGGAGCCGTTCATGCTGACCTGGTCGTCGTACATCTTCTTGGGGCCGAACCACCGCGACCGCAGGCCGCGTCCGGTGATCAGGGTGTCGGCCAGCGTGCAGATCGACGACGTCGCGGCGGCGTACCCGCTGCCGTAGCCGAGTGACCCGAAGTTCTCGGCGGTGATGTGCGGGATGCCGTGCTCGGTGATCCGGATGGTGGCGGAGTACTTCGCCTTCCGAGCGGGCTCACCTACCGCGGTCGGCGCCGACGCCGTCGCCATGGCGGTCGAGAGAGACGGCACGGCGCTCGCGCCGGACAGGGGGGACACCGACATCCCGAGGGGAACCAGGGAGACGACGGCGACGAGCGCGGTCAGACGGTGACGGGCCATGCCCGCTCAACGTGAGGTGGCCGGGCGGGTTACGCAGCGGTAACAAGTCGGCCACGGATCAGAGGTAGAGACCCGTCGACTCGTCGGCCAGCCGGTCGGCCGCGACGGCGTGGACGTCGCGCTCGCGCATCACGACGTACAGCTCGCCGTTCACCTCGACCTCGGCCTTGTCCTCGGGCTCGAACAGCACCCGGTCGCCGATCTCGACCGAGCGGGCGTGCGGCCCGACGCCGACGACCTTCGACCAGGCCAGCCGGCGCGCGCCCATGGCGGCCGTCGCGGGGATCACGATGCCGCCCGAGGAGCGGCGCTCCCCCGACTCCCGGTCGACCTCGACGAGGAGCCGGTCGTGCAGCATCTTGATGGGGATCTTGTCGGTCACGATGGCGGTCCGATCTCCCGACTGCGGACGCACGGACAAGGAATCAGCGGACGACCTTGCGAAGGATGACGAACACCGCCACCACGCCCACGACGCCACCCACGATCTTGAGGATGTTGTCGGTGCGGGGCTGCCCGGTCTGCTCGTCCACGAAGTGCGCCTTGATCGTCGCAACCTGGCGGCTGACGATCGTCTTGGGGTGCGAGCGGTAGAGCAGCTGGTCGATCGTGACCGCCAGGTGCTCGCGTGCCTCCTCGATCTCGCGCTCGAGGGACGACGTCTCGTTGGCCTTGCTCACTGGCTCGCGTCTCCTGTCGGAGGGGTCCGGGGGAATCTCGGGTTGACGCTATCAACCCACACTCCGGGGGTCGAAGCCGAAGGGCAGCTCGAGGCGGTGGGCGCGCATCAGCTCGTCGTCGGTGAGGACGTCGTACGTCGGGCCGTCGCCCACGACGACCCCGTCGGAGAGCACGACCGAGCGGGGGCAGAGCTCCAGGGCGTAGGGCAGGTCGTGGGTGACCATCAGCACCGTCACGTCCAGCGAGCGGAGGATGTCGGCGAGCTCACGGCGCGACGCCGGGTCGAGGTTGGAGGACGGCTCGTCGAGCACGAGGATCTCCGGCTCCATGACGAGGACGGTGGCGACCGCGACCCGGCGGCGCTGCCCGAACGACAGGTGGTGCGGGGGCCGGTCCACGAAGTCGGCCATGCCGACCAGGTCGAGGGCGACCAGCACCCGCCGCTCGAGCTCGGCGCCCTTGATGCCGAGGTTGGCGGGTCCGAACGCCACGTCCTGGCGGACCGTGCCCATGAACAGCTGGTCGTCGGGGTCCTGGAAGACGATGCCGACCCGGCGCCGGATCTCCTGGAGGTTGCCCTTGGTCACGGGCAGCCCGCTGACGGACACGCTGCCGGCTCCGGCGGCGAGGATCCCGTTGAGGTGCAGGACCAGCGTCGTCTTGCCCGCCCCGTTCGGGCCCAGGAGGGCCACCCGCTCGCCACGGTGCACGTGCAGGTCCACGCCGTACAGCGCCTGGTGCCCGTCGGGGTAGGCGTAGGCCAGGCCACGGACGTCGAGGACCGGGGTGCTCACAGCGGGTCCCCGGGCGGAGCGGAGCAAGGCTTGCACTTGTCCGGGGTGTTCACCCAGGCATCCTTCCGGTGTAGCCGCGCGACAGCATGGCCAGGTGCACCCGCTCGCCGCGTTCGTAGGACCGGATGAACAGGGCCCCGGCGGACTTCGCGAGCACCGGCCAGTGCGCCGGGTTGCGGGCGGTGAAGCCGCGCGACTCCCGGGCGATCTTCATCCGCTGCATCTCGCCGGTCACGACGTCGAGGTAGCGGACCATGAACGCCATGATCTGCACCAGCTGCTGGGGCAGGCGCAGCCGCTCGAGCCCGATCAGGAGGTCCTGCGGCTCGGTCGTCGCGGCGAGCGTCAGGCCGGCCAGCACGCCGAGGGTTGCCTTGATGAGCAGGGCGATCCCCGCAAGGAGCCCGTGCTCGCTCACCGACAGCCCGAACACCTCGGTGCGGGGACCGGTTGCCACGAACGGCAGCAGCACCGCGAAGAACACGAACGGGACCTCGACCACCATGCGCTTGAGGAGGTACGTCGGGGGCACCCGCGAGGCCGCGATCACCGCCAGCAGCACCAGCAGGTAGCCGCCGAACGCGGCGTACAGGTCCCTTGGCGTCGCGACCACCACGAGCATGAACGCGAGCAGGAGCAGCACCTTGAGGTGCGCCGGGAAGCGGTGGACCCGCGAATGCCCGTGGAAGTGGAGCTTGTGACCGTGTCCTGAGCCCATGGGTCAGGCGGCCTTCTGACGGTCGCCGGGCTCCGGGTCCGCGTCGGGTCGGGGACGACGGCGTACGACGTAGGTCAGGCCGCCGGCCAGGGTGAGCACGACGAGGACGCCGACGACTCCTGCGAGTCCGCCGGAGAGCCGGCTGTTGTCGACCCCCGAGCTGGTGTAGCCGGATAGCGGGCTCTCGCCGGTGCCGGGCGCCTTCGCGGTGTCGGAGAACCCCTTGTCCTGGGCCACCCGGTTGAGCCCGTCGGGACTGCTGGAGGCGTAGTAGCTCACGATGCCGGCGAGGACCAGGGCCACCGCGAGGATGCCGGCGGCGATCCACCGCACGGGGACGCTGCGTCTGGTCCTTGGCTCGGCGCTCATGCCGCGGACCGGGTGGTCGTGGACGGGCGGACCTCGAGCTCACGCTGGGCGAGCACCCGTCGTGCGCCGTACACGAGGTCCGGCCGGACGGCGATGATGCTGCCGACGGCGAGGAACGTGATCGCGGCCTCCCCGATCCCGATGAGCAGGTGCACGCCGACCATCGCCGTGGCGAGGTTGCCGAGCGGGATGTCGACCGTGCCGCCGACGGCGTACAGGCCGACGAAGCCGAGCGCGGCCACCGGCACGGAGACGAGCGCCGCCACGGCTGCCGCGGCGGGCACCATCGAGATGCGCTTCGGCAGCATGATCTGGAGCAACCGGAACACCAGCCAACCGACGGTGACCGTGACCAGCCCCATCAGGTCGATGTTGGTGCCGAGGGCGGTGATGCCGCCGTCGGCGAAGAGCAGGCACTGGACCAGGAACACCACGGCCATGCAGAGCAACCCGGTGAACGGCCCCACGAGGATCGCCGCGAGCGCTCCGCCGAGGAGGTGCCCGCTCGTGCCGGACGCGACCGGGAAGTTCAGCATCTGGGTGGCGAAGATGAACGCGGCGGCGAGGCCGGCCAGCGGCGCCGTGCGGTCATCGAGCTCACGGCGGGCGCCGCGGAGGGCGACGCCGATCGCGGCAGCGGCCACGACTCCCGTCGCGACCGATGTCGGCGCGTCGAGGAATCCGTCGGGCACGTGCACGGTTGCTCCTCTACTGGGATGAGGGATGTCTGGTGCTGCGTCGGTGGGGTTGGATACCGTCCGGGACGAGATCCCTTCTCGCAAGAGCAACGCTACTGCATATCGTTCGCAATAAGCATCCGGCCACGAACCTCTGAACAGGAGCCCGACTTGACCGAGACCTCGCGCCTGTCCCCCGGCGACACCGCCCCCGAGTTCTCCCTGCCGGACGACACCGGCGCGGAGGTGGCACTCGAGGACTTCCTGGGCAAGAAGGTGATCGTCTACTTCTACCCGGCGGCGATGACCCCGGGCTGTACCAAGCAAGCCTGCGACTTCACCGACTCGCTCGACTCCCTCAAGGCCCAGGGCTACGAGGTGCTCGGCATCTCCCCCGACCAGCCCGAGAAGCTCGCGAAGTTCCGCGAGCGGGACGGCCTGACGATCCGGTTGCTGTCGGACCCCGACAAGCGGGTGCTGGGCGCCTACGGCGCGTTCGGGGAGAAGAAGCTCTACGGCAAGACCGTGCAGGGCGTGATCCGCTCGACGTTCGTGGTCGACGAGGACGGCAAGATTTTCCTGGCGCAGTACAACGTCAAGGCCAGCGGGCACGTCGCGAAGCTACGCAAGGACCTCGCGCTGAATGACGCCTGACGTCTCCCCGGGGCCTGTTGAGTCGTTCCTCGGGGGGGCCCGCGGCTTCGTCGATCTGGTCGAGCGACTCGACGGCGCCGACCTGGCGGGGCCCGGCCTCGGCGACTGGGACCTGCGCTCCCTCGTGGGGCACACCAGCCGGTCCGTCCTCACCGTCCTGCAGTACCTCCACCAGCCGGCTCCCACGGTGGAGCTGGCCCGGGCCGCCGACTACTTTGTCCGGATCCGGGAGCTCGCCGCCGTCCTGGACCCCGCGGACGTGGCCGCGCGTGGTCGCGTCGCTGGGGAGGCGCTCGGCGACGACCCCGCGGGCGCCGTACGACGGATGGTCGCGGAGGTGACGGCGGACCTGGCCGCCGTCGAGGGCGACCCGGTGATCACGACGATCGCCGGCGGCATGCACCTCTCGTGCTACCTGCCGACCCGGACGTTCGAGCTGGTCGTCCACGGGCTCGACGTCGCCGAGGCGATCCAGCTTCGGTGGACGCCCGACGACGACGCCCTCGCCGCCGCGCTCACCGTCGCCACCGAGACCTCGATCGCCCTGGGCAGCGGGCCGCCCCTGCTCCGGGCCCTCACCGGACGCGGCGGCGAGATCACGTCGATCGTGTGAGTGGCGCTCCTACACTGCTGCTCGTCGCGAAAAGCGCCCGTAGCCCAATTGGCAGAGGCATCAGGTTTAGGTCCTGACCAGTGAGAGTTCGAGTCTCTCCGGGCGCACCCGAGGGCAGGGCTGGTGACCTCCCCCTGGTCGAGCCTGTCGAGACCCCCTCGCTGGTTGAGGAGGTTGCGCTAGCAACCGTCCCTCTCGCTGGTCGAGCTTGTCGAGACCCGGTGAGGCAACGCAGGGCGGTGACCCCCGCTGGTCGAGCCCGTCGAGACCCGGTGAGGCAACGCAGGGCGGTGACCCCCGCCGGTCGAGCCCGTCGAGACCCCCTCGCTGGTCAAGCTTGTCGAGACCCGGTGAGGCAAGGCAGGGCGTCTTGACTGGGATCACCGGGGTGATGTGGTCGCTGTCCGCGGTGGTTCATGTGCTTGGTTGCGACCGCAGGACGGCGGCGGGGCTGTCAGTCGAAGTCATGATCGTTCTACTCACTCGCCGTCGTGGTCAACCGGCTGCGGTCGCTCCCCGAAAGATTTCTCAGCATATGTTCGTTTCCCCTGCTCGAGTTCAAGGTCGCGACGCAACACCTCTGAGTGAGAGGTGGAAGCGATGGGCCAGTGGTCCTTGCGTGCTGATCAGGTTGCGTTTTGGTGGTTGGTCCGGGCCGGGGAAGGGGTCCGGGAAGCC
>JAOPXC010000240.1 GCA_025965335.1 Nocardioides sp.
CACTTCTTCCTCGCGCGCCCCGACCTGCTGAACTCCGGCCGCACCCTGTTCGGCAGCAAGCCACCCAAGGGCCAGGAGTTCGACGACCACTACTTCGGCGCCATCCCCGAGCGGGTGCTCGGCTTCATGATGGACACCGAGCGGGAGCTCTTCAAGCTCGGCATCCCCGCCAAGACCCGGCACAACGAGGTGGCGCCCGGCCAGTTCGAGATCGCTCCGATGTTCGAGCGCGCCAACGTCGCGTCCGACCACCAGCAGCTGCTGATGACGACGTTCAAGACCATCGCCCGCAAGCACGGCATGGAGTGCCTCTTCCACGAGAAGCCGTTCGACGGCGTCAACGGCTCCGGCAAGCACGTCAACTTCTCGCTGGGCAACGCCACCGAGGGGAACCTGCTGCTCCCCGGCGACAACCCGCACGACAACGCCCAGTTCCTCGTGTTCTGCGCCGCCGTGATCCGCGCCGTCCACAAGTACGGCGGCCTGCTGCGCGCCTCGGTGGCGTCGGCCAGCAACGACCACCGGCTCGGCGCCAACGAGGCCCCGCCGGCGATCATCTCGATCTTCCTCGGCGACCAGCTCGCCGACGTCTTCGACCAGATCGCCAAGGGCGGTGCGACCCGGTCGAAGGACAAGGGCACGATGATGATCGGCGTGGACACCCTGCCGGTGCTCCCGACCGACCCGGGCGACCGCAACCGGACCAGCCCGTTCGCGTTCACCGGCAACCGCTTCGAGTTCCGGGCGCCCGGGTCGATGCAGACCGTCGCCGGCCCGATGGTCACGATCAACACGATCATGGCCGAGGCGCTTGACTACATCGCGACGTTCATCGAGACGGCGACGGCCGCCGGCACCGACTTCGACACCGCGGTTCAGGACGTCCTGTCGGAGGTCATCGCCAACCACGGAGCGGTCATCTTCAACGGCAACGGCTACTCCGACGAGTGGCAGATCGAGGCCGAGCAGCGGGGCCTCAAGAACCTGCGGACGACCGTCGACGCCCTCCCGGAGCTCATCTCCGACGAGGCGCTGGAGCTGTTCGAGACCTACAAGGTCTTCAGCCACCGCGAGATGCACAGCCGCTACGAGATCGGCCTCGAGCACTACATCCTCACGGTCAACGTGGAGGCCAACCTCACCCTGGAGATCGGTACGACGTCGGTCCTCCCCGCGGCCGTGCGCTACCAGACCGAGCTCGCCCAGAACGTCGCGGCACTCAAGGCGGCCGGCGTCGCGGCCGACCTGGACGCGCTCGAGTCCGTCTCCGGCCCGATCAAGGACTTGAAGGCCGGCCTCGCCCAGCTCGGCGCCGCCCTCGCCGGCGACGCCGGTCATTCGGCCCTGGTCGAGGCGACCTACGCCCGGGACGTCGTGCTGCCGGCCATGGCCGCGGTCCGCGCCGCTGCCGACGTCCTCGAGGGTGTGGTGGCCGACGACCTGTGGCCGCCCCCGACGTACCAGGAGATGCTCTACATCCTCTGAGCCCGACCCAGCCGGAGCTTCCGACGGCCGGCCCCTCCCGGGGCCGGCCGTCGCTGCGCGCAGACAACTGCCGCGCGGTCGTGGGCGTGACCTCGATACGATCGAAGGACCGCCCGAGCGAGGCGGTGACCGTCACCGAATCAAGGAGTACCTGTGTCCGACATCAAGGTCGCCCTCGTCCACGCCGACGTGCGTGAGGAGCGGACCGTGACGACGGGCACCAAGGCGTGGGAGCTGTTCGCCGAGGATCCGTCCGTGATCGCCGCACGCGTGCACGGCTCCCTCAGAGACCTCGCCTACGAGCTGGCCGACGGTGACGACGTCGAGGGCGTCGCGATCGACACCAAGGACGGCCTCGACATCCTGCGGCACTCGACCGCCCACGTGCTGGCGCAGGCCGTGCAGGAGCTCTTCCCGGACGCGAAGCTCGGCATCGGCCCGCCGATCGAGAACGGCTTCTACTACGACTTCGACGTCGAGACCCCGTTCGTGCCCGAGGACCTCGAGAAGATCGAGACCCGGATGCGCAAGATCATCAAGGAGGGTCAGCGGTTCTCGCGGCGCCCGGTGTCCGACGCCGACGCGATCAACGAGCTGGCCGACGAGCCCTACAAGATCGAGCTGATCGGTCTCAAGGGCGGCGGTCTCGACAAGCTCGACGAGCGTGGCGCGACCGTCGAGGGTGCCGACGTCGAGGTCGGCGCCGGCGAGCTCACGATCTACGACAACCTGCGTCGCAACGGCGAGCTGGCGTGGAAGGACCTCTGCCGCGGCCCGCACCTGCCGACCACCAAGCGGATCCCGGCGTTCAAGCTCATGCGCAGCGCCGCGGCGTACTGGCGCGGCGACGAGAAGAACAAGCAGCTGCAGCGTGTCTACGGCACCGCCTGGCCCAGCAAGGAGGACCTCGACGCGCACCTGCACCGCATCGAGGAGGCCGAGCGCCGCGACCACCGCAAGCTCGGCCGCGAGCTCGACCTCTACTCGTTCCCCGACGAGCTCGGCTCCGGCCTGGCGGTCTTCCACCCCAAGGGCGGGGTGCTCAAGCGGGAGATGGAGGACTACGTCCGCCAGCGCCACATCGAGGAGGGCTTCCAGTACGTCGGCACCCCGCACATCTCCAAGGAGGGGCTGTTCCACACCTCCGGGCACCTGCCGTACTACGCCGAAGGCATGTTCCCGCCCATGGAGATGGAGGGCAGCAACTACTACCTCAAGGCGATGAACTGCCCGATGCACAACCTGATCTTCAGGTCGCGCGGGCGCTCCTACCGCGAGCTGCCGCTGCGGCTCTTCGAGTTCGGCTCGGTCTACCGCAACGAGAAGTCCGGCGTCGTCCACGGGCTGACCCGCGTCCGCGGCATGACCCAGGACGACTCGCACTCCTACGTCACCCCGGAGCAGGCGCCCGCCGAGATCAAGCACCTGCTCGACTTCGTGCTCGGCCTGCTCAAGGACTTCGGGCTCGACGACTTCTACCTCGAGCTGTCGACCCGCGACGCGGACTCCTCGAAGTTCGTCGGCTCCGACGAGGACTGGGCGGTCGCAACAGCGGTCCTTGAGAAGGTCGGCACCGACTCGGGTCTCGAGCTGGTCCCGGACCCGGGCGGGGCGGCGTACTACGGCCCCAAGATCTCGGTGCAGTGCCGCGACGCGATCGGCCGGACCTGGCAGATGTCGACGATCCAGTACGACTTCAACCAGCCGAAGGGCTTCGAGCTCGAGTACCAGGCCAGCGACGGCACCCGCCAGCAGCCGGTGATGATCCACTCGGCCAAGTTCGGCTCCATCGAGCGGTTCATCGGCGTACTCGTCGAGCACTACGCCGGGGCGTTCCCGCCCTGGCTCGCACCGGTGCAGGTGCAGGCGATCCCGGTGGCCGACGCCCACGCCGACTACCTGCACGACGTGGCGAAGCGGATGCGGAAGCAGGGACTGCGCGTCGAGGTCGACGACTCCGACGACCGCATGCAGAAGAAGATCCGCAACGCGCAGCTGCAGAAGGTCCCGTTCATGATGATCGCCGGCAACGACGACATCGAGGCCGGCGCCGT
>JAOPXC010000276.1 GCA_025965335.1 Nocardioides sp.
CTGCGGCAGGGTGACGTGGGTGCCGGCGGCGCAGATACGAGCGATCTCCCGGGGACTGAACGAGTCGAAGAACGAGCCTGTCATGACGGGCCTTTCCGCTGCCTGGTGTCGGTGACCCTCCCGCTCACGATCGTCCTTGCCCCTCCGTGCGGTGTCTACGGAGCGGGCAGTGACCGCGGGCACAAACCAGTGTGATGCTGCCGACAGGCAGGGCACCCGCTTAGCCGCGGCAACGACGCAGGAAACGGCGCCGTTGCTGGGGATTCTGGTCCTTCTGGTCCTGCGCACGGCGGGCGTCGGCCGCCGGGCGTCGGGTCGCGCGGCTGGCCCGCCAGGTCGCGACGGTCTCTTCGACGTCGCGCGGCATCGTGATCAGCGGCGGTCCTTCGGGAAGCCGATAGCGGGCCGCGATCACCCGCTCGTTGAAGTCCTCGATCTCGCGACGCACTTCCCTCTCGCTGCCCAACCCGGCCAGCCGCTCGTCGAGCCCTCCGTCCTCCTTGCGCAGCTGCACGCTGGGGGGCAGCACGGCGATCCGCTCCCGTTCGACGAGTCGCTTGAGCCACCAGTCGGGGTCGTGCGCAGTGCCCAGGTCCGCGATGGGCTTGCCCTGCCCCGGGAGGTCGTCGAAGTCACCGCGGGCCATGGCCTGCCGGACCTGCAGGTCGACCCAGGTCTGTTGCTGCTCCATCCGGGCGGCCGCCGCCGCCCGCTGCTGCGCTCTCGTGGCGGGCTCACCGTCCGCGTGCGCGGACCCTTCCGCAGGCTCCTGCGGGCCGTTCTCGCTCTCGGGCATCGCTCACCCCCTGGCGACTCAGGATAGTCGGGGCCTCCATGGGTCGTGTGCCTGAGAACGCTCCATGGGGCGTCGTGGGCACACGACCCGGTCGCTGCCCGTCTCGGATGCGAGACCATCGCGACGGCCCGGTCGTTGACCGCGGTCACCCGGGCCGATGGACTGACCCGGTGCTACCAGGTGCCGCGGTGCAGGACGTCGTCAAGCGACTTGCGGACCCGCCGAGCCGGGGAACCCGCAGCGCCCGGATCAGCGACGCGGTGGCCGATCGTGATCACGCCGACCGGGTCGAAGTCGTCCGGGATGCCGAACGCACGTCGTACGGCCTGGTCACGCTCCGGAGGGATCCCGAAGAAGCAGGACCCGAGGCCCTCGTCGACCGCCGTCTGCAGGATCAGCAGCGCGGCCATCGCCGCGTCCATGTGCCAGAAGGGCATCGGCCAGCGGGCTTCGGCGCGGTCCTCCCAGCCCTTGTCGGGCTCGGCGTAACGCTTCAGGTACGCCGCCCTGCTCGAGCAGGGCAGCACCACGACGGGCGCGCGCATCATGCCGGCCAGCCAGTCGTCGGGGGCGTCGAGGTCGTCGGCCGTGGCCGCCCAGAAGCGCCGTACGTCGGCGGGGGTGTCGAGGACCAGGAACGCCCAGCCCTGGCTGAAGCCGGCGCTCGGCGCCCGGGTCGCGTTGCCGATTGCCCGGTCGACGATCGCCCGGTCGACCGGCGTCTCGGCGTAGTTGCGGATCATCTTCCGGCGCCGCACGACGTCCTGGAACTCCATGCGGGCCAGTATGGGCTCCGGGATGACTGACGACTTCGAGCGGATGTGGCGCGACCTCGAGCCGCTGGGACGCTCGGCGACCTCCGGCGGCTACTTCCGGCAGCCGTTCCTTCCTGCCGAGACCGAGCTCCGGCACTGGTTCACGGAACAGGCGCACGCGCGCGACCTGACGGTCGACGTGGACGATCTCGGCAACCTGACGGCCTGGTGGCGGAGGGACCACTCGTCGCCCGAGGACGCCGTGGTCACCGGCTCGCACCTCGACTCGGTGCTGGACGGCGGGGCCTACGACGGTCCGCTCGGCGTCGTCTCGGCGTTGGCCGCCGTCGATCTGCTGCGCTCTCGTGGATTCCGGCCCACCCGGCCGATCGGGGTGTCGGTGTTCGTGGAGGAGGAGGGCTCGCGGTTCGGGTTGGCCTGTCTGGGCTCGCGGTTCGCAACGGGCTCGTTGTCGTGGGAGGCGGCCCGCGAGCTGCGGGATCGGGACGGGATCTTCCTGCCCGACGCGCTGCACGCCTCGGGACTGCACAGCCACGACAACATCGGCATGGACGACGAGACCGGACCCGCGGGTGACCGGGGAGACGAACTCCGGCGACGCATCGGTGTCTTCGTGGAACTGCACGTCGAGCAGGGCCGGGACCTGGTGGATCGGGGCTCGGCGATCGGGGTGGCGAGCGGCATCTGGCCGCACGGGCGCTACCGGTTCGACTTCAGGGGGGCGGCGAACCACGCCGGGACAACCCGGATGGAGGACCGGGCCGACCCGATGCTGACCTACGCGATGACCGCGCTGGCCGCCAACAAGCGGGCCCGCCTGGCCGGGCAACGCGCGACCTTCGGTCGCCTCGACGTGGCGCCGAACGGGACCAATGCGATCCCGTCGCGCGTGACCGCCTGGCTGGACGCGCGCTGCTCCTCGGACGACGCGCTGCTCACGCTGGTGGAGGCGATCACGGACCAGGCGGCCTCGCGGGCCGAGCGGGACGGCACCAGCCTCGAGGTGACCGCGGAGTCGGTGTCGGGGCGCGTGGAGTTCGACGCCGGGCTGGCGGCGCTGGTCGCCGCCGACCACGCGGGCGGTGACTGGCCGGTGATCCCGACCCAGGCCGGCCACGACGCGGGGATCCTCTCGGCCGCCGGCATCCCCACCGCGATGCTGTTCGTCCGGAACCCGACGGGGGTCTCGCACTCGCCGGCGGAGTTCGCCTCGATGCCGGACTGCCTGGTCGGTGTGTCGGCGCTCGCGGACACGCTCGAGCGGCTCGCTCGGTGAGCGGCACGTCGTACCTCCTGGAGCGGGCGTGGCTCGAGGGCGTGGTCCACGACGACGTCCTCGTCGAGATCGAGCACGGGCGGTTCGCGTCCGTCACCCCCGGCGGCACCGGCGGGACTCGCGTCCCCGGCCTCACCCTCCCCGGCCTCGCGAACTGCCACAGCCACGCGTTCCACCGGGCGCTCCGGGGGCGGACGCAGCGGGAGCGGGGGACGTTCTGGACCTGGCGCGAGCAGATGTACGCCGTGGCTGGGCGCCTGGACCCGGACACCTACTTCGCGCTGGCCCGGGCGACCTACCGCGAGATGGCCGCGGCCGGGATCACGACGGTCGGGGAGTTCCACTACCTCCACCACCGGCCGGACGGCACGCCGTACGACGACCCGAACGCCATGGGCCACGCCCTGATCGCGGCCGCCCAGGAGGCCGGCATCCGGATCACGCTGCTCGACACCTGCTACCTCAGCAGCGGCTTCGGGAAGCCGGTCGAGGGCGTCCAGGTGCGCTACTCCGACGGCGACGCCGGCGCTTGGGCCGCTCGCGTGAGCGGTCTCGACCAGCTCGACCAGCGAGTCGGCACCGGTCTCGACCCGCGAGGCGGGGCACGGATCGGCGCTGCCATCCACTCGGTGCGGGCGGTGCCGGCCGACCAGTTCGCCACCTTCCGCGAGGGGGTGGCCGGGAGACCGCTGCACGTCCACCTCTCGGAGCAGGTGGCCGAGAACGACGCCTGCCTGGCGACGTACGGCGTGACGCCGGCGCTGCTGCTGCACGACGCCGGGCTGCTGGGACCGACGACCAGCGTCGTCCACGCCACCCACCTGACGGGTGCTGACATCCAGGCCCTCGGCGCGACGGAGAGCTTCGCCTGCTTCTGCCCCACGACCGAGCGCGACCTCGGCGACGGCATCGGTCCGAGCCGGGCGCTCCAGGACGCCGGCGCCCGCCTGACGCTCGGCTCGGACAGCCACGCCGTCATCGACCTCTTCGAGGAGATGCGGGCCGTCGAGCTCGACGAGCGCCTCGCCACCCGGCGGCGCGGCCACTGGACCGCCGCGGAGCTGGTGGCGGCGGCCACCGCCACCGGCCACGCCGGCCTGGGCTGGGACGACGTGGGCGAGATCAAGGTCGGCAGCAGGGCCGACCTGGTCACGATCGACACCGCGACGACCCGCACCGCCGGCACCGGTGCCGACGAGAACACCGCGGTCTTCGCCGCCGCGGCCGCGGACGTCACCCGGGTGATGGTCGACGGGCGGGTCGTCGTCCGCGAGGGCGACCGCGCCGAGATCGGTCGCGAGCTGGCCGCCGCCATCGAGAAGGTGTGGGCATGACGAGCACGCTGATCACCAACATCGCCGAGCTCGTCACCAACGACCCCGAGGCCGACGACCTGCTGGGCGCCATCCCCGACGCGGCGCTCGTCGTCGAGGGCTCCCGGGTCGCGTGGGTGGGTCGCGCCGTGGACGCTCCCGACGCCGACGAGCGCCTCGACGTGGGCGGCCGCGCCGTACTCCCGGGGTTCGTCGACAGCCACAGCCACCTCGTCTTCGCCGGCGACCGCGCCCAGGAGTTCGCGGCCCGGATGGCGGGGGAGAGCTATGCGGCGGGCGGGATCCGGACGACGGTCGCCGCCACCCGGGCGGCCACCGACGAGCAGCTCACCGCCCACGTGGCCCGGCTGGTCCAGGAGATGCGCCGCCAGGGGACGACCACGGTGGAGATCAAGAGCGGCTACGGGCTGACGACGCGCGACGAGGCGCGCAGCCTCGCGGTCGCGCGCCAGTTCACCGAGGAGACGACGTTCCTCGGCGCCCACGTGGTGCCGGCCGACACCGACCCGGCGGCGTACGTCGCGCTGGTCACCGGCCCGATGCTCGAGGCGGCCGCGCCGCACGCGAAGTGGATCGACGTGTTCTGCGAGCGGGGCGCCTTCGACGACGACCAGGCCCGTGTCATCCTCGCGGCCGGCCGGGCCCACGGACTCCTCCCCCGGCTGCACGCCAACCAGCTCGGGCCGGGACCCGGCGTCCGCCTGGCCGCCGAGCTCGGCCTGACCGCGGTCGACCACTGCACCTATCTCGACGACGCGGACGTGGCCGCGCTGCGCGACTCCGGGACGATCGCGACGCTGCTCCCGGGTGTGGAGTTCTCCACCCGGCAGCCCTACCCCGACGCCCGTGCGCTCCTCGACGCCGGGGTGCGGGTCGCGATCGCCAGCGACTGCAACCCGGGATCCAGCTTCAGCAGCTCGCTCCCGCTGTGTGTCGCGCTCGCCGTACGGGAGATGCGGATGACCCCGGCCGAGGCCGTGCACGCGGCGACCGCGATGGGCGCCCGGGCCCTCGGCCGCGACGACATCGGCGCCCTCACCCCCGGCAAGCGGGCCGACCTGATGGTCCTCGACGCCCCCAGCCACGTGCATCTCGCCTACCGCCCCGGCGTACCCCTGGTGCGGTCGGTCTGGCTGGGCGGCCGGGCGGCCGTCTAAGGCACCCCGTCAGCTGCCTCGGCCAGAGATAAGGCAGTTGCCCGATGTGGGGGCCTACCTCAGGGAGCGAACCTCGTCTCACCAACGAGGAGCTGAGGAGCCCCAGATGTACAACGTGAACATCCTCCAGGCCGAGATCGACTACCGCGCCAACCGCATCAAGACGGGCATGGGTGGCGGCAAGCGCCGCCGCCACGTCCGCACCCCGTTCGTCCGACGCCCCGCCGAGTCGAGCGACAACGCGCGCTGACTCCGGAACGGGGTCGAGCCGTGAACAATTCAACCCAACCGACAACTGAACACGAGACTATGGACGGCGTGGCAGCACATACGAGCCGGACCCTGGTCGGACGAGACGCCGAGCTGACGGAAATTGCTTCGTTGCTCGGCGTTCGTCGCGCTCCGGGTGCGGACCCCCCGGGCAACGGGATCGTGCTGCTGTCGGGAGACGCGGGAGTCGGCAAGACCCGGCTGCTCACCGAGCTCCGCGACCTCGCGTTCACCGAGGGCTGGCAGGTCTTCGCGGGCCACTGCCTCGACTTCGGCGACAGCGCGCTGCCCTACCTGCCGTTCTCCGAGGTCCTCGGCCGGCTGGCCACGGACCTCCCGGACGTGGTCAGCCAGGTGGCGTCGGTGCGCCCCGCCCTCGCCCGCCTCCAGCCCGGCCGTCGGGTGCTCTCCTCCACCGACGGCTCCCGCGACGGCGACACCTCCGCGCTCGACCGGGGCGACCTGTTCGAGGCCGTGCACGCGGTCCTCGAGACCGTCTCGGAGAAGGCTCCGGTCCTGTTGGTCATCGAGGACGCGCACTGGGCCGACCAGTCGACGCGCGACATGCTGTCCTTCCTCTTCTCCCGGCCGTTCGTCGGCCCGGTGGCCGTGGTGGCGTCGTACCGCTCCGACGACCTGCACCGCCGCCACCCGCTGCGCCGCCAGGTCGCCGAGTGGTCGCGCATCCGCGGCGTCGGGCGCATCCAGCTCTCCCCGCTGTCCGACGAGTCCGTGCGGGCCCTGATCGCGGAGCTCGTCCCGGCCGGGCTCAAGGAGTCCGAGCTGGCCGACATCGTCGGTCGGGCGGAGGGCAACGCGTTCTTCGTCGAGGAGCTCATCAGCGCCGCCTCGATGCCGGGGAGCTGGGTGCCCGCGGACCTGGCCGACGTCCTGCTGGTCCGGCTCGACCGGCTCGACGACAACGCCCGCCAGGTGGTGCGCGCCGCCAGCGTCAGCGGCCGCAAGGTCACCCACACCATGCTCGTGGCGGCATCCGGGCTCCAGGGGACCTCCCTCGACGAGGGCCTTCGCCAGGCCGTCGAGATGAACGTCCTGGTCGCCAACGACGGCAGCTACGCCTTCCGGCACGCGCTGCTCGGGGAGGCGGTGTACGACGACCTGCTCCCCGGCGAGCGGGTGCGGCTGCACGCGCAGTACACCGAGGCGCTCCGCAGCGGCGCCGCCCGGGGCACCGCCGCCGAGCTCGCCCGGCACGCCCGGCTGGCGATGGACCTCGACACCGCGCTCAGCGCCAGCGTGCAGGCCGGCGACGAGGCGAGCCAGGTGGGCGGCCCGGACGAGGCGGCCTACCACTACCAGCAGGCGCTCGAGCTGCTCGTCGACCGCGGCCGCTCCGCGACCGTCGACCTCGACCTC
>JAOPXC010000291.1 GCA_025965335.1 Nocardioides sp.
CCAACGGGCACCTGCAGGCGGTCGGGACCGACGAGGCGGGGCGCCGTCAGTACCTGTACCACCCGGACTGGCGAACCCGGCGCGACGCGGAGAAGTTCGAGCGGATGCTGGACTTCGGGAAGGCCCTGTCCAGGGCGCGGGAGCTGGTTCTCGCGGACCTGGGGCGTGAGGGGATGCCGCTGGAGCGGGCGTGCGCGGTCGCCGTACGCCTGCTGGACCTGGGGTACTTCCGGATCGGGAACGACGTGTACCTCGACGAGAACGGCAGCTTCGGGCTGACGACCCTGGAGCGGCGGCACGTGCGGCGGCGACAGGACCGGCTGGTCTTCGCGTTCGTCGGGAAGTCCGGGGTCGAGCACGAGATCGAGATCGACGACGCCATGGTGATCGAGGCGGTCGAGATCATGCGGCGGCGCCGGGGCGGGGACCTCCGGCTGTTGTCGTACAAGGAGGGTCGTTCGTGGCGCTCGATCCTGCCGGAGCTCGTGAACGAGTACGTCCGCGCGTCGACCGGGCTGGAGGCGACGGCGAAGGACTTCCGGACCTGGCACGCCACGGTGCTGGCGGCCGCCGCGCTGGCCGCGACCGCGGAGCCGGGGTCGTCGGTCGCTTCGCGCAAGCGCGCCGTCTCGGGTGCCATGAACGAGGTCGCGTCGTTCCTCGGCAACACCGCGGCGCTGGCGCGTTCGGCGTACGTCGACCCGCGGGTGATCGAGGCCTACGAGGACGGCCACACGATCGCCGCCACCACCCGCCGTACCTATGCCACTGCCGACGAACGACAGGCGGCGCTCGAGCGGGCGACACTGCGGCTGATCAAGTCTCGATAGTCCGATAGCTCGATGGTCCGTGACGGAAGTACCGTTGCAGGCTGTGGATTGCGACACTTCCGTCACGGAGTGTCCCGGCAGCCGGAAGGAGGCCCGGCGTGGAGATCACGGTCGTGGAGGGCGACATCACCGCCCATGACGTCGACGCGGTGGTCAACGCCGCGAACAACCGGATGCGCGGGGGCGGCGGGGTCGACGGCGCCATCCACGCGGCCGGCGGGCCGGCGATCCTCGCGGACTGTCGCCGCCGCTTCCCGGACGGTCTCGCCACCGGTGACGCCGGGTGGACGACCGCCGGCGACCTGCCGTCCCGGTGGGTGATCCACGTCGTCGGACCCAACCGCGCCGCCGGCCAGACCGACCGGTCGCTGTTGACGTCCTGCTACGCGCGGGCACTCGAGGTGGCCGACGAGCTCGGCGCCCGCTCGGTCGCGTTTCCCCTCGTCAGCGCGGGGGTCTACGGGTGGCCGAAGGACGACTCGATCGCGGCCGCGATCGAGGTGTTCCGCGCCGCCGACAGCCAGGTCGAGGAGGTCCGGCTGGTCGCGTTCGACCGGGCAACGTACGACCTGATCGTGGCGTCACTCTGACCCCAGGTTTCACTGGTTAACCAGTGAAACGTGCACTGGACATGGAGTATTCGCCATGTTTAGTGCCAGTTTCACTGGTTAACCAGTGAAACTGCACGGCCCCTCAGCTGTGCTCCACCACGTACTCGATGCAGGCGGTGAGCGCCTCGACGTCGGACGGCTCGATGGCGGGGTACATCGCGATCCGGAGCTGGTTGCGGCCGAGCTTGCGGTAGGGCTCGGTGTCGACGATCCCGTTGGCGCGCAGGGTGGCGGCGACGGCGGCGGCGTCGATGGACTCCTCGAAGTCGACGGTGCCGATCACCAGCGACCGGTGCGACGGCTCCGGCACGTAGGGGAACGTGTACGACGTCCGCTCGGCCCAGCCGTACAGGGCGTCCGACGACGCGGTGGTGCGCTCGACCATCCCCTTGAGCCCGCCCTGGTCGTTCATCCAGTCCAGCTGCTCGGCCATCAGGAAGAGCGTGGCGACCGAGGGCGTGTTGTAGGTCTGGTTCTTCGACGAGTTGTCGATCGCGGTCGGCAGGTCGAAGAACGCCGGGATGTGCCGGCCCGAGGCGGCCACCGACGCGGCACGCTCGAGCGCCGCTGGCGACATGAGCGCGATCCACAGGCCGCCGTCGGAGGCGAAGCACTTCTGCGGCGCGAAGTAGTAGACGTCGGTCTCGGCGACGTCGACCGGCAGGCCGCCGGCGCCCGACGTGGCGTCGATGAGCACCAGCGCCGCGTCGGCGGTCGTACCCGCCGGACGTACGACCGGCGCCATCACCGCGGTCGACGTCTCGTTGTGGGCCCAGGCGTAGGCATCCACGCCCTCCTCGGCGACCGGCGACGGCCTCGAGCCCGGCTCGCTCCTGATCACCGACGGGTCGTCGAGCCAGGGCGCCGCGGCCGCGGCGGCAGCGAACTTCGACGAGAACTCGCCGAACGCGAGGTGCTGGCTCCTCTGCTGGATCAGGCCGAACGTTGCGACGTCCCAGAACGCGGTCGCGCCTCCGTTGCCGAGCACGACCTCGTAGCCGTCGGGCAGCGAGAACAGCTCCGCCAGCCCGGCGCGCACGCGGCCGACGGTGTCCCGCACCGGCGCCTGCCGGTGGGAGGTGCCCATCAGCGTGGACCCGGTCGCGGCGAGCGCGTCGAGGTGTCCGGTCGGGATCTTCGAGGGCCCCGCGCCGAAGCGTCCGTCGGTGGGCAGGAGGTCGGCGGGGATCTGCAGGGCGTCGGTCATGACTACCTTCCGTGAGGGAGAGCGGCGGTGCCTGACGACGCTGTCAGCACACCTATTGTGTCACCCGCCACCACCGGCATTCACGAGGAGTCCACGTGACCGAGACGCGTTCCGCCGGGCTCGTGCTGCGGCGCGTCCCGATCACGCACCCCGACGCGCAGCGCCTCATCGACGAGGTCCAGGCCGAGTACGTCCTGCGTTACGGGGGGCCCGACGAGACCCCGCTCGACGTGGGTCACTTCGAGCCCCCAGACGGCAGCTTCTTCGTCGGCTACCTCGGTGGCCGCCCGGTGGCCACCGGTGCCTGGCGACGATCCACGGTTGAGGCCTTCGGCACCACCGAGACCGCCGAGATCAAGCGGATGTACGTCGTGCCGAAGGCGCGCGGCGCGGGACACGCCCGCCGGGTGCTGGCCCATCTCGAGGAGACGGCGGCAGCGGCCGGGGCACGGGCACTGGTCCTGGAGACGGGACTCGCCCAGCCGGAGGCCATCGCGCTCTACGAGTCCTCGGGCTACACACGCATTGCCGGCTTCGGCTACTACCGCAACGGCCCGCTGAACCGCTGTTTCGGCAAGCTCCTGGTCGCGGCAGACTGACCCGATGCTCCTGCCACCCAAGATCGCCCACGGCGTCGCCGACGGGACGGTGACCCTCGCGTTCCGACGCTGGAAGCGTCAGGACGTCAAGCCCGGCTCGCAGTTCCGGACCGTCGCGGGGGTGCTCCGGGTCGACGACGTCACGGTCGTGGACCCGGCGCTGATCACCGACGAGGAGGCGGTGGCCGCCGGCCACCCGGACGCGGACCGGCTGCGCTCGATGCTGCGCGACGACCCCGACCTGCCGACGTACCGGGTCGTGCTCAGCTGGGCCGGCGAGGACCCGCGGATCGCCCTGCGGGAGGACGCCGAGCTGAGCGACGACGACATCCGGGCCATCGACGCGAGGCTGGAGCGACTGGACCGGGCCGGCAGCCACGGGCCGTGGACCATGGTGACGCTGGACGTGATCCGCCGCCGGCCGCGCACCCGGGCCCCCGACCTCGCCGCGGAGCTGGGCCGCGAGCGCGACCCGTTCAAGATCGACGTGCGCAAGCTGAAGAATCTCGGGCTCACCCGCAGCTTCGAGGTCGGCTACGAGCTCTCGCCCCGCGGCGAGGCCTACCTGGCGCGCACGGCCCGTCCGAGCCCCTAAGGTCGGCGCATGGGTTTCTTCGACAAGCCGGAGCAGCCGGGCAACGTGGACAACCACCGGCTCGACGAGCTCGAGGTGCGGGTGCGCACGCTGGAGGCCACGGTGTCGCTGCTGGTGCAGGGGCTTGCCGTCCCCGCGACGCCCACGGCCAGCGCCGCGCC
>JAOPXC010000302.1 GCA_025965335.1 Nocardioides sp.
CGAGGACGCCGAGCGGATGCTCAGCGGCGGTGAGCTGGTGGGGGTCTGGCCCGAGGGCTTCAAGGGCATCGGGAAGCCCTACTCCGAGCGTTACAAGCTGCAGCGCTTCGGTCGGGGCGGCTTCGTCGCCGCGGCGATGCGCACCGGCGTACCCATCGTGCCGCTCGCGGTCGTGGGCGCCGAGGAGATCTACCCGCTGGTCGGCAACATCCCCTCGCTGGCGCGCCTGCTGGGGGTTCCCTACATCCCGATCACGCCGTTGTTCCCGCTGCTCGGTCCGCTCGGGCTGGTGCCGCTGCCGTCCAAGTGGCTCATGGAGTTCGGCGAGCCGATCCGCACCGACGAGTACGACGCCGGGTCGGCCGACGACCCGATGCTGGTGTTCAACGTGACCGACCAGGTGCGCGAGACGATCCAGCAGACCCTCTACACGCTGCTCATGCAGCGCAAGTCGGTCTTTCGCTAGATCAGTCCGGGCGCGGAGGCGCTCAGGGGGCGGGGGTCGCGCCGCCGAGGACGTCACCCAGGACGTCACCGACGCCGCCGAGCACGTCGTCGACCGGCCCGAGGTCCGGCTGCCCGCCGGAGTGGTTCGACGTTGGGGTGTGGCCGCCGCCGAGAATGTCGGTCAGGGGGCCGAGCGGGCCGTTGGGGTTGCCGGGGTGGGCGTTGGCGCCCTTTCCGCCCGTCGGCTGGCCTGGTCCCACGCCCTCTTCGGGGGCATCGGTGTTCACGGCACCGGGCTGCTGGACCGGAGCCTGTCCGCCCTTGTGGTCGCCCCGATGCCCGGCCGGCCGGCCCGGCTTGGCGCCGGGGTGGGCGGCATCGACGGTGAAGATGCTCGCAACGGTGCTGAACGGGTCGGGGACCAGCTGGGTGACGAACGGCGGGACGATGTCGATCCTGGCGCCGCCGCAGTCGGGGCAGAGGCTCTGGGCCGACGTGTCGATCTGCACGAGGATCTGGGCCGCCGTGATGAGGGCACCGCGGGCGGCGTCGGGCACCACGGACTCGAGGCCGGAGAGCGACACCATGGCCGAGGAGGTGAAGTCGCGAAGCCGCGAGATCGACCCCGTGTGCCCGGTGTTCTGGTAGTCGGCGATCAGCAGGTCCGAAGCCTCGGACGCCTGGGCCGAGAAGCTGCCGAGGGTGTCGGCGATCGCGGTCGCGTCGCCGTGGTCCGCGCCGCCCTGGCGGGTCAGCGCGTCGACCTCGTCGAGTCGGCCCGAGGCATTCGCCAGGAGGGTAGAGCCCTTGGAGCTGTCGTCGACGCTGAAACCGGTGTGCGCGTTCTCGATCGCCCGCTTGAGCGGGTAGAGCACGTCGCCCGGAAGGGCGCTCTGGGCGGCAACGGCCATCGTGGTGGTCGCGCTCACGATGGCGAAGCCTCCGACGGCGACGGCGAAGCGCCGCTCGCGGGCGGTACGCCGGGGCGCGACGGTCAACCGGTCGTTGACCGTGGTGGTCGGGACCTTCGCCAGCGCGACGTCGGCCTCCGCCATCAGGCGCTCACGGAGGCCGGCCACGAACTCGGGGCGGGCCTCGACGCGAGGGGTCTCGCGGAGGGCGCCGACGAGCTCCAGGAACTCGACATGGCGCGCGTCACGGAGGCCCCCGGTCGAGGGATCCTCGACCAGGAGATTGAACTCCTCCGCGCGGCGTCGCGCCGCGAACACGGGTGTCATCGGGTCCATCCTGTGGTGCGGTCGTTGAGGCGAGCGGCGACGTGCCCGAGCTGCGGCGTCGTCACACCCCTCAACGAGGGCCGACACGCGGAAGTTACGGCGTGTGATCCAGCGATCACCGAGGAGCCGAGGGCGACTTCGAGGGAGCGGTCCATCAGTCTCGGATCCCTTCTGGCATCAGCTTCGCGAGGTTGCGGACACCGCGCAGCTGGAGCTGCTTGACGGCGCCATCGCTACGACCCAGGACGGCCGCGGTCTCGGCGATGCTCATGCCCTGCAGGAAGCGCATGACGAGGCAGTCGCGCTGCTCGTCGGGGAGCTCCGTGAGTGCCTTGAGCAGGATCTCGTTGGTGAGCCCCGCGAGCACTGCGGACTCCGGACCTTCGGTCTCGTCGTCGTGCAGCCCCATGTCCTCGGTGGTGAGCTCGAGACGGGTGCGACCGGCCTTGAAGTGGTCGGTCGCGAGGTTGCGCGCGATCGTCATCAGCCAGGCACCGAAGTCCTTGCCCTGCCACCGGAAGTTGGTCATGCTCCGCAGCGCCCGGAAGAACGTCTCCGAGGTGAGGTCCTCGGCCAGCGCCGTGGACCGCGTGCGGTAGAAGAGGAAGCGATACACCGAGCCCTGGTAGTGGTCGTAGAGCAGCCCGAACGCTTCGGAGTCGCCGGTGCGGGCCAGTTCCACGAGGGCGATCAGCCGGGTGCGGTCGACCTCGGACTCCTCCGAGGACGTCGCGAGGTCGGAGTCGCCGTACCCGTCCGGGCCACCCGGGACTAGGGCGCCGCCGCCCGGGTTGTCCTCGGCCAGCGCCTCGCTGAGGAGCGGGGTGGGGAGGCCCGCCAGCAGGGGGCCCTCGAGGGCCATGAGGCGCGTGACCGTGACGCGCAGGGCATCGAGCCCGCGCGCCAGATCAGCAGCGTTCCATGGCATCTCTTTGAGCCCTCCCAGCCGACTTCCCCCGAAGTCCACCGTTGGATACTAGGGCCGACGACGTCACTCTGGGAACGAAACGGCCGATCCCTGGTATGGACCATCGGCGGCCGCCGAGGGTCCGGAACTAGATCACGTTCCCTCGAAAGTAGAACACGTTCACCTGCGGCGAGCACGTAGTGCGACGCCGGCGGCGACGGTGCCGCTCACCGCTCCGGCGGCCGCTCCGAGCAGCAATCCGGCCCTCGCGGCCTTGCGGCCGGTCCGGTAGTCGCGGATGCGCCAGCCCCGGTCCCGAGCGTGGGCGCGGAGCCTGGAGTCGGGGTTGATCGCGCAGGGGTCGCCGACGAGGCTCAGCATCGGCAGGTCGTTGTAGGAGTCGGAGTACGCCGAGCACAACTCGAGGGCGAGCCCCTCCCGGACCGCCAGCGCCTTGATCGCCTCCGCCTTGGCCGGGCCGTGCAGCAGGTCCCCGACCAGCCGCCCGGTGTAGACGCCGTTCTCGTGCTCGGCCACGGTGCCCATGGCGCCGGTGAGGCCGAGCCGTCGGGCGATGATCTGGGCGATCTCGATCGGTGCCGCGGTCACCAACCAGACCCGCTGGCCCTGGTCGAGGTGGAGCTGGGCCAGGGCCCGGGTGCCCGGCCAGATGCGATGCGCCATCGCCTCCTCGAAGATCTCCTCGCCGAGCTCCTGCAGCTCCTGCACGGTGTGCCCCGAGATGAAGCCGAGGGCGGACTTGCGCGCGTCGGCAACGTGCTCGGGATCCTCGACGCCCACGATCCGGAAGTACGCCTGCTTCCAGACGGCCCCGAGGATCTCGCCGGTGGTGAAGAACTTGCGGCGGTGCAGGCCGCGGGCGAGGTGGTAGATGCTCGCGCCCTGCATCACGGTGTTGTCGACGTCGAAGAACGCCGCAGACGTGGGGTCGGCCGGGGTGTCGAGCGCGGTCTCCACCTCGGCGGCCGCGGCGGCGGCCTCGCCCGCGAGAGCCGATCGCTGTTGCAGGTCCAGCAGCGGTCGAGGCCTCTCGGCGGGACTGTTCACGTCCGCCACAGTAGGAGACTCCTGAAGAATCCGCTCTGCTGCGCGGCGCGCTGCACGCACGCTGGCTGCGTTCTCGTCGGTCGACGTGGCGCTGCCACACCACCCCACAGAATCGCTCGCTGCGCTCCCGATTCCGCGGGGACCCCGGACAAGCCACCACCCCACAGAATCGCTCGCTGCGCTCCCGATTCCGCGGGGACCCCGGACAAGCGATGGCACACACATCGCACCGCTCGCGACGAGCAGATTCGTCAGCACCCTCCCGATCGAAACGAGACGCCTACGGGGCCCCGGCGCTTGTGGAAGTATCCCTCCATGCCTTCCCCGGTCGACCCCGAGAGCGCCGTCGAGGACTACGACGACCTCGACGGGGTCACCGACGTCGCCGACCTGGTCGAGGCGGCCGCGGCCGAGAGCCCCGACAAGCTCGCACTCGTCGAGGCCGGCGGGCGGAGCCTCACCTGGTCCCAGCTCGAGGACGAGGTGGGCCGGATCGCCACCGGCCTGGGAGCCGCGGGCCTCGTGGCCGGCTACCGGGTCATGGTCGCGATGGGCAACCGCATCGAGTTCGTGACCACCTACCTCGGCGTCCTGCGGGCCCAGGCCGTGGCCGTGCCGGTCAACCCACGGGCGACGCCGGGCGAGCTGGCCCGGATGCTGGCCGACTCGGGCTCCCGGCTGGTGGTGACCGACGTCGACACGGTGCGCGCGGTCCGCGAAGCCGTCGCGATCCTGGCCCGGGCGCTCGACGGCGACGAGGCCGTCGGGCTCGAACCCGACCTCGTGGCCCGGGCCGTCCAGCCGAGGGTGGTGGTGGTGGGCGGGACGCTCCTTCCGGGTGAGCGTTCCTATGACCACCTGCGGGCGGACAAGGCGAGGTTCGTGCCGCCGCTCCAGGACCCCGAGAAGCTGGCCGCGCTCCTCTACACCAGCGGAACCTCGGGCCGTCCCCGTGCGGCGATGCTCACGCACCGCGCCCTGCTCGCGAACATCGCCCAGGTCGCGCGGGTGCACCCGCGGATGATCCACGGCGACGACGTCGTGCTCGGCGTCCTTCCGCTCTTCCACGTCTACGGCCTCAACGCCGTGCTGGGCGGCGTGATCCGGCACCGCGCCAAGCTGGTGCTGGTCGACCGGTTCGACCCACAGGGCACGCTCGACCTGATCGAGGACGAAGCGTGCAGCGTCATCCCGGTGGCCCCGCCGGTCTTCGCCTACTGGCGCGGGGAGGAGCACCTCAAGGACCGGCTCGGACCGGTGCGGCTGATGTTGTCCGGCTCGGCACCGTTGTCGCCCGAGCTGGTCGACGAGTTCACCGCAGCGACCCAGATCCCCGTGCACCAGGGCTATGGCCTGACCGAGGCCTCGCCGGTCGTCACCAGCACGCTGATCTCGGAGTCGCTCAAGCCCGGCTCGGTCGGGGCGGCCCTGCCGGGCATCGGGCTGCGGCTCGTGGACGAGGCGGGCCGTGCCCCGGAGGGCGAGGACCCGGGCGAGATCCAGATCTCCGGCCCCAACCTGTTCAGCGGCTACTGGCCGGACGGCAGCGGTGGTCCCGACGCCGACGGCTGGTGGTCGACGGGTGACGTGGGATTCCTGGACGCGACGGGTGACCTGTTCCTGGTCGACCGGCTCAAGGAGCTGGTGATCGTCTCGGGGTTCAACGTCTACCCGGTCGAGGTCGAGGAGGTGATCCGCGAGGTCGACGGGGTGGCCGAGGCCGCGGTGATCGGCGTCGAGGATCCCGTCACCGGCGAAGCGGTCGTGGCCTACGTCCGCGCTCCCGGCGTCGATCCGGTGGCGCTCGAGGCCGCGGTGCGCACCCACTGCGAACAGCGGCTGGCCCGCTTCAAGCGGCCCGGTCGGGTCGAGATCGTCGACGAGCTGCCGCTCACCGGCACCGGCAAGGTCCAGAAGGGCCGCCTGCGGGGCCTGGAGCGCCGCCGAGCGCTCGGCCTCCTGGAATGACTGCGCGCGTCACCCTCTACAGCCGGCCCGGCTGCCACCTCTGCGACGACGCACGCGTCGTCATCGAGCGGGTGTGCGCCGACCTCGGGGTCGAGTACGACGAGATCTCGATCATCGATGACCCGGACCTGTTCGCGAGGTTCGGCGAGGAGATCCCGGTGACGTTCGTGGACGGCCGGCAACACGACTTCTGGCGGGTGAGCGAGGCTCGGCTCCGCGCAGCCCTCGAGACCTGACGGCCTGAGGGGCCGCTGGTCACCCCCGAGATGCGTGTCACATGTCACATGTGCTAGCCCGTCTCGCGTAGAGGCAGCGCGCTCGTTTTGTTCTCGCGTTCACAAACTCCTAGAGTGAACGGGCCGTCGGACGAATCCGGACCTGTGATGGCCCCCATCCACGGCGTTGGCATGGAGAGAAGACAGTGACCGCACGGACTTCCGCCGAGAGCACCCGGGACATCCCCGAGGCCACTGTCGCGCGACTTCCCGTGTACCTGCGGGCCCTGACCACGCTCTCCGAGTCCGGCACGATCACGTGCTCCAGCGAGGACCTGGCCCAGGCGGCCGGCGTCAACAGCGCCAAGCTTCGCAAGGACCTCTCCTACCTCGGCAGCTACGGCACCCGTGGGGTCGGTTACGACGTCGACTACCTGCGCTACCAGATCGCCCGCGAGATCGGCGTGACCCAGGACTGGCCCGTGGTCATCGTCGGCATCGGCAACCTGGGCCACGCCCTGGCCAACTACTCCGGCTTTCGCAGCCGGGGCTTCCGGGTCGTGGCGCTGCTCGACGCGGACCCCACCCGGCACGACGAGGTGGTCGCGGGCATCGACGTCCGTCCCTTCGACGACCTCGAGCAGATCGTCCGCGAGAACGGCGTCGCCATCGGTGTGATCGCCACACCCGCGATCGCCGCCCAGGACGTGGCCGATCGGATGGTCGCCTGCGGGATCAGCAGCATCCTCAACTTCGCCGCCACCGTGCTGTCGGTGCCGGCGGGCGTCGACGTCCGCAAGGTCGACCTGTCGATCGAGCTGCAGATCCTGGCCTACCACGAGCAGCGCAAGGCGCAGGTGGAGCCAGCATGACCTTCACCCCACAGAACCACTCGCTGCGCTCGTGCTTCCGCGGAGGCCCCGCATGAGCGTCCTGGTCGTCGGCATCTCCCACAACTCCGCTCCGGTGTCTCTGCTGGAGCAGGTCGCTCTCGACAGCGACGGCCTCCACAAGCTGGTCCATGACGTCGCCGCGGGCGAGCACGTCACCGAGGCGACCGTGATCGCCACCTGCAACCGGCTCGAGGTCTACGCCGACGTCGACCGCTTCCACGGCAGCGTGGAGGAGCTCTCCAAGCTGCTCGTCGACCGGGCCGGCCAGTCCACCGAGGCGATGCTGCCGCACCTGTACGTCCACTATGACGACGGCGCGGTCTCGCACCTGTTCCAGGTCGCTTCCGGTCTTGACTCGATGGCGGTCGGCGAGGGTCAGATCCTCGGCCAGACCCGCGAGGCGCTCCGGCTCGGCCAGGAGCTCGGCACCGTCGGTCCGGCCCTCAACGTGCTGTTCCAGCAGGCCCTTCGGGTGGGCAAGCGCTCGCGAGCCGAGACCGACATCGACCGCGTCGCACCCTCCCTGGTCAGCGCCGCACTCGACCGGGCCGGACTCGCGCGCGGAGAGATCGCGGGCAAGCGCGTCGTCGTCGTCGGCGCCGGCGCGATGGCGGGTCTCTCCACCGCGACCGTGACCCGCCTCGGCGCGACCGAGGTCACCGTGGTCAACCGCAGCCCCGAACGCGCCGAGCGGCTGGCCCGCGAGTACGGCGCCCGCACGGCACCGCTCTCGGATCTCCCTGTGGAGCTCGACCGAGCGGACGTGATCCTGACCTGCGCCGGGGCCACCGGCCTGCTGATCACGACCGACATGGTCCTGAGCGCGCGCTCCGACGACCGGTCCCTCACGTTCATCGACCTGGCCCTGCCGCACGACGTCGACCCGGCCGTGCGCGACCTCGCCGGAGTCACCCTCGTCAACCTCGCCGAGCTCGCCGACGAGCTGCAGCACTCCGAGGTGGGTCGCGAGGTCGAGGACGTCCGAGCCATCGTGGGCCAGGAGGTCACCGCGTTCCTTGCGGCCCGTCGCCAGGCAAGCGTCACCCCGACGGTGGTCGCGCTCCGGTCGATGGCGACGTCGGTCGTCGACGCCGAGATGGACCGCCTCGACGGCCGACTGCCAGATCTGGACGACGCGGCGCGCGCGGAGATCCTGCACACGGTGCGGCGGGTCGCCGACAAGCTGCTCCACGAGCCGACCGTCCGGGTCAGGGAGCTCGCCAACGAGACCGGCGCGGTCTCCTACGCCGCCGCCCTGGCCGAGCTCTTCGCCCTCGACCCCGAGGCCGTCGACGCCGTCACCCGTCCGGAGGGTCTGACATGAACACCCCAGCAGATCGCCCGCTGAGCCCTCGATCCGTCGGGGACCCCGAGAAGCTGACGACGATCCGCATCGGCACCCGGCGCTCGCTGCTGGCCACCACCCAGGCCGGCACCGTCGCCGAGCTGATCCGCACCCGACTGGGTCACGAGACCGAGCTCGTCGAGGTCACCACCGAGGGGGACCGCACCCAGGCGGACGGCACCCCGCTGGCCGCTGCCGGCGGCACCGGCGTCTTCGTCAGCGCCCTGCGGGAGGCGCTGCTCCGGGGCCAGGTCGACGTCGCGGTCCACTCGCTCAAGGACCTCCCGACCTATCCCGCTGCGGGCATCGCGCTGGCCGCCGTGCCCACCCGCGAGGACCCCCGCGATGTCGTCGTGGCCCGCGACGGCCTCACGCTCGGGGAGCTCCCGGTCGGCAGCCGGGTCGGGACCGGTTCTCCGCGGCGGGCGGCCCAGCTGCACGCGCTCGGTCTCGGTTTGGACGTCGTCGGAGTCCGTGGCAACGTCGACACCAGGATCGGCAGGGTCGGCTCCGGTGAGTACGACGCCGTGGTGCTCGCCCGCGCCGGACTGGCCCGAATCGACAGGCTCGACATGGCGACCGAGGTGCTCGACCCGTTGCAGATGCTCCCCGCTCCCGGGCAGGGCGCACTTGCGATCGAGTGCCGTGCCGACGACGCGCTGCGCGCGGAGTTGGCCACGCTCGAGGACGTCCACACGCGGGCGGCGGTCGACGCCGAACGCGCGGTGCTGGCCACGCTCGAGGGTGGCTGCTCGGCACCGATCGGCACGCTGGCCGAGGTCGTGGAGGGTGAGGACGGAGACGAGATCTGGGTGCGCGCGATCGCACTCTCGCGCGACGGCGGCCTGTCGGTGCGGAGGTCCGCATCGGGGGCCCCCGATGACGCCGTGGGCGTCGGGACCCGGTTGGCGCAGGAAATGCTCGCCGACGGTGCAGCACAGCTAGACACCGCACCAGATCACTCGCTGCGCTCCCGATCCGGCGGGGACCCCGAGGATCTCGAGAGCGCGGCAGCAGTAGACCCGCAGGAACACGTAGACGGACACGTAGACAAGGTGCACAACGCATGACGCGAGGCAATATCACTCGATCCGCCCAGGGCCAGGCCCGTGGCTGGGTGTCGTTCGTCGGCAGCGGACCCGGTGACCCGGACCTGCTCACGGTGCGCGCTGTCGACCTGCTCGGGCAGGCGGACGTGATCATCACCGAGGCCCCCGAGCACGCCGGTCTGGTGCGCACCCTGCTGGGGCTGCCCGACCCCGTCGAGCCGGAGGAGGGCGACGAGCCCGTCGGCTCCGACGTCGAGGGCCCGGAGTTCGTCGACGGCGGCTTCGGGCTGGATGGTCAGCCACTGACCCACGCGACGCGGGCGAAGGTGGTCGTGAAGCATGCCAAGCGTGGCCTGCGGGTCGTGCGCCTGATGACGGGCGACCCGTTCCTCTACGCCTCTGGGCCCGAGGAGGCGCAGGCCTGCGCGAAGGCCGGCGTCGGCTTCGAGATCGTGCCGGGCGTCTCCTCGGTGAGCGCGGTCCCGGCGTACGCCGGTATCCCGCTGACCACCAAGGACCACCGCGAGGTCGCCGTGGTCACCTGTGGCGAACGGATCGACTGGGAGCAGTACGCCGACGACCGGACCCTGGTCCTGCTGTCGGCCGTCGGCTCGATCGGCGAGATCAGCAAGGCGCTCGTGGCGGCGGGCCGCTCCCCGCAGACACCGGTCGCGATGACCCGGGTCGGCACGACCACCGGCCAGGCCACCGTGACCTCGACCCTCGAACACATCGCCGCCGACGTCCGCGCCGCTCGCATGTCGCCCCCGGCGATCACGGTCATCGGTGACGTGGTCGACCTGCGCGAGACGCTGTCGTGGTTCGAGACCAAGCCGCTGTTCGGCTGGCGCGTGCTCGTGCCCCGCACCAAGGAGCAGGCGGGTGCCGTGTCGACGCGGCTGCGCGGCTACGGCGCGGTGCCCGAGGAGGTCCCGACGATCTCGGTCGAGCCGCCCCGCAACCCTCTCCAGATGGACAAGGCCGTGCGTGGGCTGGTCGAGGGCCGTTACGAGTGGATCGCGTTCACCTCGGTCAACGCGGTCAAGGCGGTGCGCGAGAAGTTCGAGGAGTACGGCCTTGACGCCCGAGCATTCTCCGGCCTCAAGATCGCTGCGGTCGGCGACAAGACCGCCCAGGCGATCTCGGCCTGGGGACTCCGGGCCGACCTGACCCCCTCCGGGGAGCAGTCGGCTGCCGGTCTCCTCGCCGACTGGCTCGAGTACGACAAGCTGCTCGACCCGATCAACCGGGTCTTCCTGCCGCGTGCCGACATCGCCACCGAGAACCTCGTGGCCGGCTTGGTCGACCTCGGCTGGGAGTGCGACGACGTGACGGCGTACCGCACGGTCCGCGCCACCCCGCCGCCGGCGCCGACCCGCGACGCGATCAAGTCCGGCAAGTTCGACGCGGTCGTGTTCACCTCGTCCTCCACGGTGCGGAACCTGGTCGGCATCGCCGGCAGGCCGCACCCCTCGACGATCATCGCGGTGATCGGGCCCGCTACCGCGAAGACCGCCGAGGAGCACGGGCTCCGGGTCGACGTGCTGGCCGCGAAGCCGGACGTCGAGGAGCTCGTCGACGCCCTCGCCGACTTCGGTGCCGCGCGCCGGATCTCGCTGCTCGACCAGGGCCAGCCGGTGACCCGGCCCTCCGAGCGCAAGCCGTCCGCACGTCGGAAGGTCCGAGCCGAGTGAAGAGCGTGCGAAGCACGCTCTGAGCGATGGCGAGGAGGTCGAGCAAGCGAGCGCCAGCGAGCGGGTCGAGACCCCGGTGAGCCGAGCGGCGACAGCAACCAACGCAGGAGGCAGCGATGACTGACCCCGGGGTGGGCCCCGTGGCAACCGGCCCGACGATCCGGCCACGTCGGCTGCGCACCACCCCGGCGCTGCGTCGGATGGTCGCGGAGACCTCGCTCGAGGTGCGTCAGCTGGTGCTGCCGGTGTTCGTCCGTGAGGGGCTCACCGAGCCTCGGCCCATCTCGTCGATGCCCGGGGTCGTCCAGCACACCCGGTCCACGTTGCTCGCGGCGGTCGCCGAGGCGGCGGAGCTGGGGCTGGGTGGCGTGATGCTGTACGGCATCCCCGAGACGAAGGATGCCGTGGGCTCCGGGGCCACCGACCCGGCCGGCATCCTCAACCTGGCCATCACCGACGTGGTGGCCGAGGTCGGGGACGCGCTGACCGTGATGAGCGACCTGTGCCTCGACGAGTTCACCGACCACGGTCACTGCGGACTGCTGACTGCGGACGGGGGAGTCGACAACGACAGGACCCTCGAGGCCTACGCGGAGATGGCGAGGGCCCAGTCCGACGCCGGCGTCCAGATGGTCGGACCGAGCGGGATGATGGACGGCCAGGTCGCCGTCGTCCGTGCTGCGCTCGACGCCGACGGGCACGAGGAGGTATCGATCCTGGCCTACTCCGCGAAGTACGCCTCGGCCTTCTACGGCCCGTTCCGCGAGGCCGTCGACTCCTCGCTCGAGGGTGATCGACGGACCTACCAGCAGGACCCCGCCAATGCCCTCGAGGGCGTCCGTGAGGCGCTGCTCGACGTCGAGCAGGGCGCCGACATCGTGATGGTGAAGCCCGCGCTCGCCTACCTCGACGTCGTACGACGGGTGCGGGACGTCGTGGACGTGCCGGTCGCGGCGTACAACGTCTCCGGCGAGTACGCCATGCTCGAGGCCGCCGCCGCGCAGGGCTGGATCGACCGCGAGCCGGCGATCCTCGAGACGCTCACCTCGATCCGTCGCGCCGGCGCCGACGTCGTGCTGACCTACTGGGCCGCCGAGGCCGCCCGGCTCCTCACCCGCTGAACCGGGCCCGGCGGTGGCCGGCTGCTCGCTGCCTGACTCGGGTGTACCGCGAAACAGGCCTCAGCTGGTGTACCGGATGATGCACTTGTCGAAGGGGTCGCCCTTGACCAGGATGTTGTCGATGTAGCCGTCGAGGGTGCACTGCACGATCGCCTGGGCGAGGGTGAGGATGTCGTCGACGGGCGGGATCGAGGTGGTGGGCAGCGGGGGGAGCGTGACCGGGGGCAGCGGGATCGTCGGGCCACCGCCGTTGCCGCCGCCACCGGGCGGGTCGGTGGGCACGACCGGCGGGTCGCTGGGCTCGGGGCTCGGCTGGTTCGGCTCGTTCGGCTGGTTGCCGCCCGGGGTGTGCTCCGCCTGCGGGTGAGCATGGTGGCCCTGGCCGCCGGCCGGCGGGGGGTTGTAGTTCGGGTCGGGTGCGATGACCCCGGCGGCGGTGGCGCCGTTCGGCACGGAGGTGAAGTCGCCGTCCAGGTAGGCGTTCATGATCGACACCACCAGGTCGACGTAGGCCGAGGAGTGGTTGTAGCGGTAGACCGCCGCGCGCTGACCCGGCGCGTTCGACAGGTCGTCGTTGCCCGAGCACAGGTACACCGCGGTCGCCAGCGCGGCGTCGTCGATGTCCTGCGGGTTGCGCTGCGCGTCGCCGTCGGCGTCCACCCCGACCACAGACCAGGTCGAGGGGATGAACTGCATCGGCCCGACCGCACGGTCGTAGACGGCGTCGTCGTCGAACTGACCGGCGTCGGTGTCCCGGATCACCGAGGTGTTGTGCTGACCGTTCAGGGCCGGACCGTAGATGCCGGGCGTTGCGATGCCGTCGCCGTTGAGCTGGTTGCCGTTCGCGCGACCGTGGTTGGACTCCACCCGGCCGATCGCCGCGACCAGCTGCCAGGTCAGGTTGCACGACTTGTCCGCCGAGTTGATGACGGTCTCCGCACGCTGGTACGCCGCCAGCGCCGCCGACGGGATCGCCGACGTCGATGCGGTGGCGACGATCTGCGCGGCGTTCCCACCGGTCACCTCAGGAGCGACCTCGCCCCGCGAGGAGACACTTGCCGGCGCCTCGATCGCCTGCGACGGCACACTCGTGCCGTCCGGCAGTGCCGGGTGTGGCTCGGGGTCCGCGCTCGCGCTGGTCGTCCCGACCCCGGCGAGGCTAGCCGTCCACGCTGCCGAGAGCAGGGCGAGCGGCACGATCGCCGTCGCCTTCTGGACGCGGCCGAAGCGCTTTGCGGACATGCATGGACTCCCATTTCTGACGTGGTTCGTCGTACTCCCTCAAGCAACCGAACAACGCCCTAACGAATCGTGTCACAACCAAGTTACGGATGGGTCCGATCCGTGCGCACTTGCCCCAAATCGAACCTGTCTACACAAGACGATGGTTCCCGCTCGTCATGACGCCGAAACCGACCTGCATTTCGTGGGCTGGACCACTCTCCAGCCCTCCGCGACCGGCCCCCGCCCCGCCGTGGTTGGGCCGTTGGGGACAATGAGCCGGTGAGTCCCGTCAGGCCCGATCGCACCGCCGCGTCCGCGTCGCTGTTCGAGCGTGCCCGCGCGGTCACGCCCGGAGGTGTGAACTCACCGGTGCGGGCGTTCAACGCCGTCGGCGGCACCCCCCGGTTCATCCGGTCCGCCAGTGGCGCCTGGCTGACCGACGTGGACGGCAACCAGTACGTCGACCTGATCTGCTCCTGGGGGCCGATGCTCCTCGGCCACGCCCACCCGGAGGTGCAGGCCGCGGTGGCAGCGGCCGTGGCCCGAGGTACGTCGTTCGGCACCCCCACCGAGCCCGAGGTCGAGCTGGCCGAGGCGATCGTGGCGCGGGCGCCGGTCGAGCGGGTGCGCCTCGTGTCGTCCGGCACCGAAGCGACGATGTCGGCCATCCGGCTCGCGCGCGGCTTCACCGGCCGCGACGTGGTGGTGAAGTTCGCCGGCTGCTACCACGGGCACGTCGACTCGCTCCTCGCCTCCGCAGGGTCCGGCCTGGCCACGTTCGCCGTGCCCGGCACGCCGGGCGTCCCCGAGTCGTCGACCGCGCTGACCCTGGTGCTGCCCTACAACGACCGCGTCGCCGTAGACAAGGCGTTCGCCGAGCACGGAGACCGGATCGCCTGCCTGATCACCGAGGCCGCGCCCGGCAACATGGGCGTGGTCCCGCCGGAGGCGGGCTTCAACGCGTTCCTGGCCGAGGCCTGCGCCCGTCACGGGGCCCTGTTCATCAGCGACGAGGTGATGACCGGCTTCCGGGCCAGCAGGCTCGGGCAGTGGGGCCTCGACGGCGCGGTCGAGGGGTGGCGTCCCGATCTCGTCACGTTCGGCAAGGTCATGGGCGGTGGGTTCCCGGCGGCGGCGTTCGGCGGCCGGGCCGACGTGATGTCACGGCTGTCCCCGGAGGGGCCCGTCTACCAGGCCGGAACGCTCTCGGGGAACCCCGTCGCCACCACCGCGGGACTGACCACGCTGCGGCTCGCCACCGAAGAGGTCTACGACCACATCACGGCGGCCGGCGAGGCGATCAAGGCAGCCGTCACGACCGCGCTCACCGATGCCGGCGTCCCCCATGTCGTCCAGTCGTCCGGCACGATGTTCTCGGTGTTCTTCACCGA
>JAOPXC010000311.1 GCA_025965335.1 Nocardioides sp.
AAGCGATCTCGTGGCCCGGGCTCCCGAACTCCGCCTGGAACGTCGGCAACGCGACGTTGACCACGGTGATGTCGAGGATCGACATGATGGCCCCAAGGACGACGACTCCCGCGATCTTCAGCACGGCAGAATCGATGTGATCGGCGTATTCGATGACTGGCTTGGACGTCATCGCTCCCCCCGAGGTCGCGGTGGGCGTGCGGCATACTGATGGACGGGCTGCTCCGTGCAAGCGTAGGACGTCGAGCCAGTGCGTGCGAGTGGGGCGGGGGCCCGGATCGTCGACCTCATCGGGGCACTGGCTGAGTTCGCCTAGTAGGACCTCGCGCCTGATGCCCGCCTGATGCCCGAAACTGCAGTGACGCGACGCGAGGCGACCCCGACCGTCCTCCAACTGTCACGGGCGCCGCGGTGGTCGCCATTGCGTGAGCCTTCGGCGTACGGCCCCGGACCGAGACTCAGGACGATTCGGGATACAGGAGGCAGGCCACCTCGACACCGTCGGAGGAGCGCAGCGCGGGGTCCTCGCCCGGGTGGAACACCACGCGGATGCCGGGGCCGTCGTCGTCGACCCGGTCGACCCCGCGCCAGAATGGCTCATCCGGTCTCTCAGAACGCATCCGGTGAAGGATCTCGCGGGCGGACTCCGCTCCTTTGCCACCGATCCTCGCCACCGTGGCAGGAGTGTCCAAGTGGGCGAGGTCGCCCACGGTGTCGGACTCGGCGCCGTACACGTCGGCCGGCTGGCGGGTCCAGTGCTCCTCGATGACCGCCCGCAGATCGCGGGACTCCCAGCCGCACTTCTCGAAGGCCTCGGGGCAGCGCGGATGGAACGAGCACCCGAGCGGTGGGCTGGCGGCATCCGGGATCTCGCCCCGGAGCAGGTCGCGCGGGAGCGCGCGCTCCGGGTCGGGCTCGGGGATCGCCTTGAGCAGCGCCCTGGTGTAGGGGTGCCGTGGGTTCGCGAAGATCTCGTCGGTGGGACCGATCTCGACGACCCGGCCGAGATACATGATCGCGATCCGGTCGCAGAAGTACTTGGCACTGGCCAGGTCGTGGGTGATGTAGACGTAGGTGAGCCCCAGCTCCTGCTTGAGGTCGAGCATCAGCTGCAGGATCTTGGCGCGCACGCTCATGTCGAGCATGGAGATCGGCTCGTCGGCCACCAGCACCTCGGGGTCGAGGATGATGGCGCGTGCCAGCACGACGCGCTGCTTCTGCCCGCCGGACAGGTCCCGCGGATACTTGCTCAGGAAGAGCTCAACCGGCGAGAGCCCGACCTTCTCCAGTGCCTCGACGACCCGGGCGCGACGCTCTGCCGCGGACTTCATCCCGTGCACACGCAGTGCGTCCCCAGTGGCCTCTTCGACGGTCATGGCCGGATTGAGGGCAGCGTTCGGATCCTGGAAAACCATCTGGATATCGCGGCGGATGGCGCGCAGCCTGCGTCGGCTCATCTCGGCGACATCGTCGCCGTGGAAGAGGATCGAGCCGTCGGTTGCAGGCACGAGGCCGAGCAGCGCCCGTCCCAGCGTGGACTTGCCGCTGCCGCTCTCACCGACCAGCCCCACCACCTCGCCGCGACCCACCGTCAGCGTGACTCCGTCGACGGCCTTGACGGTGCCGGTGTCGCTGCCGAACAGCCGGGCGAGGATTCCGCCGCGCAACTCGAAGTGCACCGACAGGTCACGAACGTCGATGAGCGGGTCCTGCCACGCCTGCGGTTCAGGCTTCGTCGGCAACGGCCAGCCCCTCCTGCTTCAGGGGCTGCTTGCCGCCGGCGGGGATCTGATCGTCCGGACCGGACAGCCAGCACTCGATCCGGCCGCCGCCGGGACGCTCGATGTTGACGGGGTTGTGTGTGGCGCACACATTCATCGCGTCGGGGCACCGAGGGTGGAACCGGCACCCGTCCGGTGGGTCGACGAGGTCGGGCGGCGCGCCGGGGATGAAGTTCAGGCCCGTCGTGCGCAGCGAGATCGTCGAGCGGAGAAGCGCACGGGTGTAGGGGTGCCGCGGATTCTTGAAGACGTCGACGACGCTGCCCTGTTCGACGATCCGGCCGGCGTACATCACCGCCATCCGGTCGCAGGCCTCGGCCACGATCCCGACATTGTGGGTGATCAGCAACATGGAGGTGCCAAAGTTGCGGCGCAGGTCGTTGAGGATCTGAACGATCTGCGCCTCGACGAGGACGTCGAGGGCGGTCGTCGGCTCGTCGGCCACCACGAAGGCGGGACGCAGCACCAGGGCGAGGGCGATCATCAACCGCTGGCGCATGCCGCCGGAGAACTCGTGGGGATACGACTTGTAGCGGGTCGGCGGGATCCCTATCAGCCGGAGTGTCTCCAGGGCCCGCTCCCTGACCTCCGCCCGCGACAGCGCCGGCGCGTGCTGTTTGATCGTCTCCTCGAAGTGCTGGGAGACCCTCATCAGCGGGTTCAGCCGGGTCATGGGCTCTTGGAAGATCATCGCCAACTCGCGGCCGCGCATCTGGTACGCCGCCTTGCGGCTCATGGACGAGATGTCGCGGCCCTTGAACAGCACCTGGCCGTCCCGCTTGGCGCCGTCGGGAAGCAGTCCCATCAGGCCGCGGCCGAGCGTGGACTTGCCGCAGCCGGACTCCCCGACCAGGCCCAGAGTCTCTCCGGGAGCGAGATCGAAGCTGACCCCGTCCACCGCGCGGATGGCACCACGGGTCGTGCCGTACCAGACCCGAACGTCACGCGCCGAGATCACCGGCTCCTGGGGATGCACGCCGACGGGCTCGTCGATGAGCTCGATGCTCATTGCTGCTCCTCTCCGGTGATCGTGGTCTCCGCACGAGCCGGCATGACGACCGGCAGCAACCTGCGGCGTCGCAGTGTCGGATTCAGGGTCTCGTTCAGGCCCTCGCCCACGAGGGTCAGCCCGGTCACGAGGAGCACGATGGCCAGGCCCGGGAAGAGGCCGGTCCACCAGATCCCCGAACCCGCATCGGCGAGTGCCCGGTTCAGGTCGTGGCCCCATTCGGCGGCGTCGGTCGACTGGATGCCGAGTCCGAGGAAGCCCAGACCAGCCAGGGTCAGGATCGCATCGGCGGCGTTCAGCGTGCCCAGCACGGGCACGCTCTGCACGACATTGCCGAAGAGGTAGCGGCGCATGATGACTCCGTCGCTCGCCCCCATGGCGCGCGCGGCTTCAACGTACGTCGCCTCCTTGGCGCTCACCGTCGTGTTGCGGACCACGCGGAAGTACTGCGGGATGTAGATCGCGGTGAGGGACAACGCCACGGCGATCACGCTTCCGCCCAAGAGGTTGGTCAAGAGGAACGAGAACACGATCGCCAGCAGGAAGGACGGGAATGCGAACACCGCGTCCATGACCAGCACCAGGATCCGGTCGAGCCAGCCGCCGTGGTACCCCGATATCAGGCCGAGCGGGACCCCGATCGCGACACAGAACAGAATCGAGAGCACCACCACCTCGAGCGCGGTGCGGGCTCCCCAGATCGTGCGCGACAACACGTCGAAGAACAGCCGGTCGGTGCCGAACCAGTGGTCGGCGCCGGGTGGTCCCGCCTTCGGGAACCGCGCTCCGTCTGCTGCGGACTGGGCGAACCCGTAGGGGGCGACCCACGGCGCGAACACGGCCATCACCACGAAGGCGGCGGTGAGCACCAACCCAGCCACCAGCATCCAGCGGGCGAGTCCGGCCGTCTGGGTGAAGGGCTTGGCCAGCCCGCCCAGCAAACCGCGCATCATCAGTACCTCACTCGCGGGTCGACCAGGGCGTTGACGATGTCGACCAGCAGGCTGATCAGCACCACCGCAATGGCAAAGATCGTGACGATGCCCTGGACCGCGCCGTAGTCACGATCGTTGATGTAGACGACCAGCTTCTGGCCGAGCCCCGGCCAGTTGAACGTCGACTCGGTCAGCACCGCGCCTCCGAGGAGCAGGGCGAACTGCAACCCGATCACCGTGATGACCGGCACCAGCGCGTTGCGGAACGCGTGCCGCCAGGTCACCTTGCCCCGGTCGATGCCGCGCGCTTCGGCGGCCTCGACGTAGTCGCTCTGCATCGTCTGCAGGATGTTGACCCGCACCAGTCGGATGAACACCCCGCAGATCAACAGCCCAAGCGTGACCGCCGGCAGGAGCAGGTGCTTCAGGACGTCCTCGATCGCTGTGCCGTTACCGCTGAGGAAGACGTCGAACAGCAGGATGTGGGTCACGGGCTTGACCGTGAATACGGTGATCGGGCTGGCGGCCCCGGACGTGGGCAGCCCGAGAGGCTTGGCGACGTACACCTGAAGCAGGAACCCGACGAAGAAGATCGGAGCCGCGTAGGTGAGGATCCCGAACAGGCGGATCACGACGTCGGCTGCGGAGTCGCGGTAGCGGCCCGCGACCAGGCCGAGCGGGATGCCTACGAGCAACGCGATCAGGAAGGCGGCCAGCGTGAGGCTCAGCGTGGCGCCGCCGTTGTCGCGGATCACGTGGAGCACGGGCTGGTTGTCGCTGAAGGTGGTCCCGAAGTCGAAGCGGACCACGGATGAGAGATAGTCCCAGTACTGCGCGATCAGCGGCCGGTTGAAGCCGAGCGCCTCCCGCCGCTGGTCGAGCGCCTGCTGGTCGAGTTTTCCGCCGAGGGCGGCGGAGACGGGGTCGCCAGGGGCCACCCTCAGCACCACGAAGACCAGCGTGAGGATCACCCAGATCATCGGGATCACCAGCACGGCTCGTTGCAGGATGTACCGCGGCAGCGATCCTGATCCGGCACGGCTCATCGAAATGGTCTCCTCGCGCGCGTCGTGGGGGGCAACCGCCTGGGCTGTCTCCTCACGACCTGGGCTGTCTCCTCACGACCGCGTGCCGTTCTGACTCAGGCGTTCTTGCTGACCAGCCAGAAACGGAATATGAACGACGGGTCAAGCGTGTCCTCGACACCCTTGATGCCAGCGCCGTACACACCTACGTTCTGTCCGACCCACGAGGGAATGAACGGAACGTCGCGCGCCGCGATGTCCTGCAGCTGCCCGAAGATCTGCTCACGCTTGGCCTGGTCGTCTGTGCCCTGCTCATCGGAGACGAGCCGGTTGGCTTCCGGATTCTTGTATCCGTTCTGGAAGAAGCCCCCATCGACGACGAACGGCGACAGGTAGTCATCGGTGTCGGGGTAGTCGGGGAACCAGCCGAGGATGAACAGGTCATAGGCACCCTCTTTGTAGATGGTCTGGTACTGCTCCCACTCGGTGCTCTTCAACGTGACCTTGAAGAGCCCGCCCGCCTCGAGCTGACGCTTGACCTCGTTCGCCTCGTCCTCAGTGCTCGGCCCGTAGTGCGTCGGCGTCCACCCCACGGTGAGTTCGACCGGCGTGGTGATGCCGGCGTCGTCGAGGGTCTTCTTCGCCTTGGCCGGGTCGGGGGCGCCGTACGCCTCCTGGAACGAGTTCTTCTGGCCCGCGTAGCCCGGCGGCACGATCGAGTAGAGCGGGTCGACGGTGCCGTCGTAGGCGTTCTGGGCGATCGCCTCTCGGTCGACGAGCTGGGCCGCGGCCTGGCGGACGGCCGGCTGCTTTCCGACAGGCCCGTCGACCTTCCAGACCCAGTAGCGGATCTCCGAGCCCTTGCCGGTCGCGACGGTGACGTCGCCGTTGCTCTTCAGGTCCTTGATGTCCGGGGGGCTCAAGCTCCGCCAGGCGACGTCGACCTCGCCGTTCTCCACCGCGAGCTTCAGCGCCGACGGCTCCGAGTAGTACTTCACGAAGACCTGCGCAGCCTGGCCCGTGTTCGTGCCGGCGTAGTTGGCGTTGAGCTCCAACACGGCCTGCTCGCCGGCCTTGTACTGACTCAGCGCGTAGGGCCCGGAGCCGGTGACCTGCTCGTCGCTCAGCTTCTTGTCGGCAGGGAAGACGTCCTCGTCCACGATCGCCGCCGCACCGGGGTAGGTGAGGACGTACTGGAACGTGGTGTCGGGGTGGTCGAGGTGGAAGACGACGGTCTGCTCGTCCGGCGTCTCGATCGCGTTGTTGTTCAGCGTGACCGTGCCGTCCTTGGCGGTGTCGGTGATGCTGCCGAGCAGGTAGATGGCGGCGCCGTTGGCGTCCTGGATCTTGATCGCCCGCTCGAAGCTGTACTTCACGTCGGACGAGGTGAGCGCGTCTCCGTTGGAGAACTTCAGACCCTGGTTCAGCGTGCAGGTCAGCGTCTGCGGGTCGTCGTACGCACACGACTTGGCGGCGTCCCCGACGATCTCGGTGGAGTTGGCCGGGACTGTCAGCAGGGTCTGGTAGAGGTTGTACTCGAGCGTGGATGAGCCCAGGTCGTAGGACCCGGCCGGATCCAGGGCGGTCACCGAGTCGGTGGTGCCGAGGATCCACGGCTCGCCGCCTCCGCTGCCGCCCGGGCCACCGTTGTTGTTGTTGTCGTTCCCGCCACACGCGGCCAACGTCGCGAGCAGCGCGCCGGCCGCAGCGGCGCCGAGGATCTTCTTGTTCCGAGTCACATCTCACCTCACGCGTGATGACTTCCGGTCTCCTCAGGAAGTCGATATGCGACGGAACCTACTCGGAAGCTGTGACCCCCGCCAGCACAGGGCGCCCCGCAATTGGTCCCGATCGCGCAACAATCCTCGGCGCGAGCGGGTCCGGGGCGTGAGTTTTGTTGGCGGAGCCGCTCACGCCGGCCGTTCCGAGATCTGCCCATCCACAGACTGAGCGCCACCTCTCGCGGGTAGGACCCCGACTGACACCGAGACACAACAACCTGCGGGTCGACGACGCCGTGAGGGTAGTCATCAGCACCGGCAGGGGCGCCAGGTTCTCCGCGGGATCTCTCCGAGGGCGGGGCCACCTTCGATGTTGCCGAGGACTTCGTTGACCCCGACAACCCGTGTCCGGCACAGCGCCTACACCTGCATCTGTCCTTCCAGGTGGGCTATACCTTGCCGGTCCCCGTGCCACTAGGTTCCGCGTGTGCGCCACCTCTCCCGACCGCTCCTGTCCGCCCTCGCCCTCGCCCTGGTCGTCTCCGTCATGACCGCCCCCGCGCACGCAGCGGTGCCGGACACCTGGACGAAGTGGAACCTCGGCGACCTCTGGGTCCGCTCGCTCGACTACGTCACGCCGACCATGCTGGTCGCCGGCTCCGAGACCTCCGGCGTCTTCACCGCGTCGAGCGCGGCGGGGCCGTGGACCGACATCAGCGGCAACCTCGGCACCACGGCCAAGCAGGTCCGCCAGGCGGTCGGCCAGTCCGGCCAGATCTACCTCGCGACCAGTGCGGGCCTGTTCAAGGGGACCGGCGGGGGCAGCTGGTCGCAGCTGGGCGTGGACGACTCCACTCCCCAGCCACAGCGGCTCGACATGGGCGGCATCCAGTCGGTGGCCTTCCCGACCGGGCAGCCGACCACCATCGTCGTGGCGACCGCGGCCTCCGGCGCGGACGGCGTCCTCTGGTCCTCTGACTCCGGAGTGACGTGGACCCGGGCGGCCGGGCTCACCTCCAGCACGTTCTACCTGACCGGCAACGCCTCGGGGATGTACGCCGCCGCCTCGAGCGGCTTCTACAAGTCCGTCGACAGCGGCCACACCTGGGTCCTCTCGTCCGACGGCATCCCCCCGGGTGAGACCCCGAAGCGGATCGCCGTGTCGCCGCTCAACCCCCTGCAGCTCATCGCCGCGACCGTGGGCGGCGTCTACCGTTCCGACAACGGCGGCACGTCCTGGTACGCCGCCAACGGCTCGGGTGAGGGCGCCCTCAACGTCTCAGAGGTCCGCGCCTTCCAGCTGGTGCCCTCGGACTACTGGGCCGACGGGCAGCCGCGCATCGTCGTTGGGACCAACAACGGGGTGTGGGCCACGATCGACGGCGGGCTCAGCTGGGCCCAGCTGTCGCCGACGAAGACCGTGCCGGACGGCCTGCCCATGGCCAACGAGTCGGTCTACGCGCTCAACATCGGCTTCGGCCTGCCGGGCAGCCTGATGGCCGGCACCCAGGGACACGGCATCTTCACCCTGCCCCTCCAGGTGGTCGAGCTGCCCGCGTCGATCCCGGCGCCCAGCGGCAGCCCGGTGCAGAAGGCCGTGCTCACCGCCAACAACGGCACCTGGTCGGGCACCGCGCCGTTCGGTTTCGCCTACCAGTGGAAGCGCTGCACGCAGTCGAGCAGTGCCGACGCGTCCGGAGCGTCATGCACCGCAATCAGCGGTGCCACCGCGAAGACCTACCAGCTGGCCGGTTCCGACGTCGGCACGTACGTGCGCGTCGGCGTGACGGCGAAGGATCTCGTCCAGGCCCAGCTGTCGGGCGAGCGACTGTCCGCCTCGGTTGGGCCGGTCGCCGCGCCGCCCGGCTTCGACCCGACCCCGCCGAGCGGCTTCCCGAAGCTGCTCAACCAGGCCTCGGGACCGTGGGGCCAGACGATGACCATCGACACCGGAGGCAACTGGAAGAGCAACGGCGTCACGATGGCGACGAGCTTCGGCTACCGGTGGTACCGCTGCCAGACCGACCAGACAGGCTGCGTACAGCTCCCCACGACGACCCCGATGTACACGACGACGACCGCCGACGTGGACCACGTCGTCAGGGCCACCGTCATCGGCACCATCACCGACGCCAACAACAGCAACGTGACGACCAGCTCGCTGGAGAAGCTCGCGGACGTCTCGGGCTCGGTCTACGAGCAGACACCCTCGGTGGTCGACGCGCCTCGCGTCGTGGGACCGGCGCTGGTCGGGACCCAGCTCCAGTCGACGGCCGGCGCCTGGACGGGCAACAACCCGACGTTCACCCGCCGCTGGCTGCGCTGCAACGACTCGGGCGTCCAGTGCGGCGTGACGAGCCCGGTGGTGACGACGTCGACGTACCCGGTGACGGCGGCCGACCTCGGCTACACGTTCCGGATCGAGGTCACGGCGCAGGTCGTCGACAGCTTCCAGGCGCGCACCAAGACGGTGCAGTCGGCGATGTCGGTCGTGGTCTCGGACAAACCGCCGGTGACGGCGGACTGCACGGCCCTCCACGCCACGGTCAAGCTGGCTCAGCAGAGGGTCACGGCCGCCCAGAAGGCGCTCGCGAAGGCCAAGAAGACCGGCAACAAGGCCAAGATCAAGAAGGCGCAGAAGAAGCTCAACGCCGCGAAGGCGACGCTCAAGAAGGCCCAGACCGCCGCGGCAGCCGGAGGTTGCTGAACGCGTCGGAGGCCGTTCTCCGCACGAGCGGAGAACGGCCTCTGATGCGATGAAGGAGCGGGCTCCGCTCCTCGTGGCCCCCCGGCGGATGCTGGGAGTTGTTCACGGCTCACGTTTGAAGGAGCCCCACGCAGCGCGTAGAACACGAACTCGGTCTGTTTACGCGCCGCCGCGAAGGTGCCGATGTTCTTTGCCCCGCGTGCCCTCAGAGTCGCCACGACCATGCCCCTGCATCTCTAAAGTGCACTCGGCAGCGCTGCGCCGATTGTCGCTCCGCGGGTGGCGACGGCAGCTGGCTGCATGCCAGGCGGCCTGTCGCTGAAAACGCCCACCAGGTCAGTCTCTCGCTGAACCTTCGCGCTGAGGACCGAGAAGGCGTTGGAGGAGCCTGGGGTCGCTTGGCCACGCGGCAAGGAGGGTTTCGCGCGGGATGCTTCTTGCGGCGTAGCGCAGCAGCAGGATGACTGCGACGACGTCATCAAGTGGGCCGATGACTGGCAGGAACTCCGGCAGGAGATCGATGGGGGACACGACCCACAGCACCGCGACAAGCAGGGCTATCTTTGCTCGCCGCGGTACTAGCGGATCTTTGCGGAGGACCCTGGCGGTGCTCACGCAGGAGGGGAGGAACTCAGCGACCTGCCGCATCAGCCCGTCCGGGAGACGCGATGCGAACAGCATCATCAGCAGGCAGCTGAGCACCCACAGCGCGAACGCAGCAGCCGCCAGGAGAAGGATCCGCTCCACTTCTCGAACCGTAGCCGACGCTCGGACCTGCTATCGGTCGCCCGAGCGGGTCACGGTGCTTGCACGGGGAGGGTGACCGGGCTGAGTGGCCCGAAACCGGTCCTTGCGTGCACGGTGAACGTGATCTCAGAGGCGCTTGTTGGGACTTTGCCGGGCAGCGGAACCGTTGTTGTGGATTCCTCGGCGAGGTCGATCGGCATGGTCCCGAGGTTCGTGTCTCCTGCGGCGACGGCGATGGTGCCGGAACAACCCTGGTCGCCGGAGCCGCAGGTGACCTGGAGACTGGCGTTGCCGTTGGAGTCGGGGGTGACGACGGTGCTCGCGACGGCGAGCAACGAGGGGTACACGACTCCGGTGGGCGTGTTGTCGCTGTCAGCGTCGAAGCATCCGTCGAACTCGAAGAGTGGGTTGGTGACCACGCGGCCTTGAGTGTCGGTCATGGTCAGAAATCCGGTGAGTTTGCTGGGACCGCCAGCGGTGTAGCAGTCGTTGCTGTGGACGTTGAGTTCGAACTTGCCGTAGCCCTCGGGGGGCATGGGCACCTCGGGATCGGTCCAGCTCATCAGGCAGTTCCAGTCACCGCCGGGGCCGATGTCCTTGTTCTCGGCGCCGGCCTTGTCGCACATGGCCTGGGCGTTGAGTGAGGCGGCGGTGATGTCGCGCCCCCGGAGGTGGGCGGTGGTGACGTAGAGATTGGTGAAGGTGGTGGTCAGGGACCGTTCGAGGCGGGGTCGGGTGACGGTGCTGCTGTCGCCGCCGGTCGCGATGACGGCGGACCCGAGGGCGATGACCGCGACCAGGGCGGCGAGGATGACGAGGATGGTGCGACGCATGGCTTTCAGCCTCCAGTGATGTCGCGTCGGCGGAGCATGGCGAATGCGGCTCCGAGGGAGAGGGCGCACCAGGCGGCGCTGGTGAGCAGACCCTGGCTCAGCGGGCCGGTGAATCGAGGATCGGCGAACAGCCCATGCCACGCCTCGAACGGGGTGGTGAGCAGGAACGGGCGGATGGCCTCGACACCGCCGACGGCGCCGACGAGCTGCATGACCATGCCGATCACGACGGGTGCCGCGATGCCGACGGCGGGGTTGCGCGACCACACGGAGAGCAGGATCGCCAAGCAGGTGAACCCGAGCATCGGGGGCAACATCACCGCCCAGCTCAGAGCCACGAGCCGCAGTGCTTCGGTGGCGGGGATGGTCTGGCCCGACAACCCGATCAGAGGCTGGTGACCCACGATGAGCACGCTGGAGGCGATGGTCGCGGTCGCGAGGACGACCAAGACAAGGACCGCGAACCCGGCCGTCGTCAGGGTCTTGGCCCAGAAGAGGCTGCCCCTGCTGGTGGACCGGGTGAGGACGGTCTTCCAGGTGCCGTGCTGGTCCTCGCTGGCAAAGATGTCACCGGCGACGACTGCGGTCAGAAGAGGGATCACCCATTGGGCCGCGAAGCCGAGGACGAGTAGTGCCAGCGCGAACCCGTTCACGGTGGCGAATCGGCCGAACAGGGTGTCCTTCGGTGGTCGCGACTGGCCGTGGATGACGACCACGATGATGATCGGAAGCACGACAGCCCCGAGGAGGACTGCCTTCGCCCGGTACTGAGCACGCAGCTTGCGCACCTCCCAACGCAGAGGCGCGAAGAGGCCAGCCCGTCGCGTCGTATCGGACGTGGCCTCCACCGTGTTGAGGGGGGAAGTCGTCGTGGCGCTCATCGGGCAGCCTGCGTCAGCTCGACCGGGCGGTCGAGGGTCTGGTGGGTGGTGTCGTCGGTGAGCATGAAGAACAGCGCCTCCAGTGGTGTCTGGGTCTGGTTGAACGCGAGCAGGTCGATCCCGTCGCGGACGAGGGTGGACACGTAGGCCGCGACGTCCGGCTGCGGACCGGTCACGACCAGGGCGGCGTCAGGGTCGCGGACGACCAGCAGAGCCGGATGCTGCCGGGCAAGGGCGAGCGCGCGGTCGTCGTCGGTGGTGGACAGCAGGTGTCCCGGGTCGGGTGCCATCGTGCGGAGCTTGGAGATCGTGCCGTGGAAGGCGACGGCGCCGCGCTTCATGATGGTGACGTTGTCGCAGATCTCCTCCACCTCGTCCATGTCGTGGGAGCTGAGGAGCACGGTCAGTCCGCTGCCGGCGAGCCGCTTCACCAAGGCCCGCATGTCTCGGATGCCGGCAGGGTCCAGCCCGTTGGCGGGCTCGTCGAGGACCAGCAGTCGGGGCTCGCGCAGCAGGCTCGCGGCGACGCCGAGGCGCTGCCGCATCCCGTAGGAGTAGCCGCCGACCTTCTGGTCGGCGCGCTCGGACATCTCGACCAGGTCGAGGACATCCTCGAGGAGGCCCGGGCGGGTGCCGCCGTCGAGCAGGGCGAGACCCTCAAGGTTCTGCCTGCCGGTGAGGTAGGGGTAGAACCTGGGGCTCTCGATGAAGCCGCCGACCCCGTCAAGGACGCCGACACCGTGCTCGTCCCACGTCTTGCCGAGCACCCGGATGGTGCCAGAGTCCGGCCGGATGAGACCGAACAGCATCCGCAGGAACGTGGTCTTCCCGGCGCCGTTGGGACCCAGGACGCCGTACACCTCCCCGGCCGCCACGCGGACGGAAATGTCAGCGACTGCGCGGACAGCTCCGAAGGTCTTGGTCACGCCGGTCGCGTCGACCGCGAGTAGTTCGTTCATGTGGCGCACCGTAGGAGAGGCAAGATGAAGAGACGATGAACCGGAGTTCGAAGCTGCGAGGTGCAACTCGCAGTGGCGGGAGGGGGACGGCCTTGTGGATCCGGGTCGGGGGTGGAGTTACGCAGACTCGGTGTACGCCGGGTGTCGAGCTCGTCTGGCGGCCGTCGTCGTATCAGCCACCGCACACGACGATGACCTCAGCGCCGAAGGTTCCTGGTGGTCAGGCCGGGGCCGGCGCCGCTTGGCCAGGCAGCTTCGACGAACCACTCGGTGCCGAGCACGAACCGTGCCAGCGGCCGGGGGAGCGCGAGCAGGATCCTGAGGGTGCTGACGCCGCCGGTGCTCTGCGACGTATGTGCGGCCAACGCGGAGCGCTTCGCCGCCAAGTGATCTCCAACATCCACGGTCAGGGTCAGGGCGTCGCGGCTGGTGAAGATGTCGTTTCCAGCAGTCGGGGCCTGGCCCGCGGCCCCGCCTGCGCGCGGCGTGCGACTAGCCCTTCGACCGGGCGTGCACGGTGGGCAGCAGCACGGTGACCGTCATCTCTGGGCCGTGCAGGCACTCCACCGGGGCTGGTCGTCCGTGTGAGGAGTGCCGCCCGTTGTAGCAGAGCCGGAGCTCGCCGGCTGTCTGGTTGACCAGGGCCTCGACCAGGGAGAGACCAAGTCCGGTTCCCGGCCGGGACCGGGCCTCGTCGGCGCGCGCGAACCGCTGTGTCGCCGTCGCGAGCAGGTCGGGGGACATTCCCGTGCCGGAGTCCGCGACCGTCATCCGTGCCCACCCGGGGAGGGGTTCGTCGGTCGTCACCTGGAACGGAGGCGCGCCGTGTTTTGCGGCGTTGTCGAGAAGGTTGGTGAGGATCCGGTCCAGCTCGTAGTCGGCGATCCCGACCGGCAGCGGTTGCGTCGGAAGTGTCACCATGATGTCGCCGGTGCGGGCCGGGTCGGCCAGGCGCCGCTGGCTGATTGCCTTGCCGATGACCGCCGCCATGTCGCTCGACCCCGAGCCGATGCCGGCGTCGACTCGTCCGACCTCGAGGAGCTGGTCGGTGAGGCGGGCGAGTCGGTCGAGGTCGACCCTGAGCTCGGACAGGATGCGTTCGTGATCGGCTTGCGTGCGGGGGCGTCGCAGCGCGAACTGGACCCGGCTGGTCAGGAGTGTGACCGGGGTGCGCAGCTCGTGGCTGGCGTCGCTGACGAACTGTCGCTCACGCTCAAGCGACTCCTTGAGGGAGGAGAGCATGTCATTGAACGTGTGCCCCAACCGGGTGATCTCGTCGTCTCGCTGGGGGGGCACGTCAAGGCGTAGGTCGGCGCTCCCGGCGGCGATGGCGGCGGCGCGACGTCGGTACTGCTCGACCGGGCGCAGCGCTGCCCGAGCGAGCCGCTCGCCGACGAAGGCGGTGACGAGCAGAGCTCCCAGCCCCGCGACGGTGAGCTGGAGGAGAAGCTCACGCAGCGCCTCATCGCGATGATCGCGGCGCACACCGACCACCAGGTAGTGCTCGGGGAAAGCGGCGGATCGCGTGACCCGCAGGCGGTACGGCTCGGGTCCGATGGGCAGGAAGCCGCCCACGTTGTAGGTCCGCGCCGTGCTGCCGACTCGGGTCAGCTGCCGCGGGCTGACCATCGCGCTCGCGCCGGCCGGCCCACCGTCGTCGAGCACCGTGCCGTCTGGGGCAAGGACCTGCCAGGCCACCCCGGTCGCGGCGGCCGCGGACCGGTTGGTGACGGTGCCGTCCGCTCCGATGAGGGGATCGATCGTTCGGCTTGCCTGCGCGAGCTCGGAGTCCAGACCGCGGTCGAGGGCGTACTCGACGCGCCAGTACACAAATGTCCCCGCCGCGAGCAGCACCACCAAGGTGGCCAGGGAGAAGCCCGCGACGAGGCGGATGCGCAACGGCAGGCGTGAGACCCGGCCGCGAACCGAGGTCATCGGCCACCGACGGTCGACTCGAGTCGGTACCCCACGCCGCGGAGCGTGGTGATGGATTCGGTGCCGAACGGTTTGTCGATCTTGGCGCGGATGGCGGCGAGGTGGACGTCAATCACGTTGCTGCGCAGGTCGGTCTCCCCGTCCCACACCTCGTCGAGAATGGTGAGCCGGGTGACGACGCGCCCGGCATGCGAGGCCAGGAGGTACAAGATGTCGAACTCGCGCGCCGACAGCGTGATCTCGACGAGGCCACGGACGACGCGTCGGGTGGCGGGGTCCACGACGAGGTCCCCGACTTGCACCGGGGCCTCGCCGACGTGGCTGCTTCGGCGGTACAGGGCGCGCAGCCTTGCCAGGAGCTCGTCAAGGTCGAACGGCTTCGGCAGGTAGTCGTCGGCGCCGGCATCCAGGCCGTCGATGCGATCACGGACGTCGCCGCGGGCGGTGAGCATCAAGATGGGCGTCGTCACCCCGAACCCGCGCAGCCGCCGCGCGACGCTCACTCCGTCCATCCCCGGAAGCATCCAGTCCAGCAGAACGACGTCGTAGCCGGTGTCGCGCAGCAGCAGGTCATAGGCCGCAGGACCGTCATGGACCACGTCCGCGCTCCAGCCGGCCTCGGTCAGGGACTCCGCGAGCAGGTCGGCCAACCGCACGTCGTCCTCGGCCACCAGGACTCTCACCGGTCGGCTCCTTGCGCTCGTTGGTGCCAGACGTGCCGGTCGCCATAGGTCACCAGCTCAACGTAGTGCTGGTGCAGGATCCTCTGCGCCGTGGTGGCGTCCAGCCCCCACGAGTCGAGACTGTGTCCGGCGACGACCACCCAGCGCGGAGCCTCGGGACCGGTCATGATCCCGCCGAGGTCGTCGAGCCTCTTCGACGCTTCAATCTGGTCTGCTCGGCGCGGTCGTGGCGTTAGACCCCGCGCGGGCGGACCTTCACGCAGCACTGCTCTGGCTCCGGCTCGAGGCAGGCCTCCCGGTCGCGGCACCCGAGCCCATCGGCGACGCCCTGAACGAACGACTGGTTGAGTCCGCAGATGAGCTCGGTGTGCCGCTGGGCCAGGGAGTCGAAGGGGCAGTTGGCCAGCACGATCACGTCGTCGGCGACGCGCGGCTCGTACCCCTGGGTGGACAGCGCCTCGACGAGCGTTCCGCCGGAAGACTCGCTGCCGATCGTCGTCCCCGCGTCCGCGGCCGCAGCCCGCAGCGCTACGTCGAGCGAAACGCCCTGCGCTGCACGTTCCACGCCGTCGGCGAGGATGTGCCCGACGAGGTCATACCGTCGCCCTGGCAGGGAGACCGCCCACTCGCGCTCGGACCGGCGGTAGAGCTTGGAGGGCCGCCCGGCGCCCGGCCCCGACTTGCCGCTGAGCCGTCGGAACTCGACCTCGAGGAGGCCCTCGTGGACCAGGCGGTCGAGGTGGAACTTCGCCTTGTGGGCGGGTACGCCGACATCCGCGGCCGCTGCTTCGCGCCCGACCGGTCCGGGTTGTGCCACGACGTATTCGTAGAGGGCGCGCCGAACCGGCTCGGCGAGGGCGCCTATCCCAGCTACCTGGGTCGCGATGTCCGTCATCTCCACCTTTCTAAAGAACAATGTACTTGACTTTACATTGGGTGATTCCTAAAGTGAAGAACTATCTCTTTTAGAACCCCTGGAGGCGTCATGACCCACACCGCGAACGGCACCGATCCTGCCACCTCGGCCACCCTGGCCGCCCGGGACGTCGGAGCAGCACGGGCCTTCTTCCTGCTCCGCACTGTCTTCACCGTTGCGCCGATCGCATTCGGTCTCGACAAGTTCTTCGGTGTTCTGACCGACTGGGAGGACTACCTGGCCCCCTGGATCAACGACCTCGTCCCCGGCACCGCCCACGAGGCCATGCTCTTGGTCGGTGTGATCGAGATCGTCGCCGGTGTCGCGGTGGCCGTGGCACCGCGCTTCGGCGGGTTGCTGGTGGCTGCCTGGCTCGGCGGCATCATCCTCAACCTGGTCACGATGGGGAAGTACTACGACGTCGCCCTGCGTGACTTCGGCTTGCTTGTGGCCGCCCTGGCCCTCAGCCTGCTCGCGGCCGGACGTGGCACCCGCACGAGTGCCCGATGACGTCCCAGGCCTCACCCGACCTCACCCGGTGGCGACCGCGGATCACCCGCTCGCGGCGCGACATCGACCCGGGGGCGGCCGAGGTTGCGGCCGCCGACTTCCTCACCGCCCTCGGGATCGACCTCGACGGCGAGAGCGTGGTCGAGACGCCCCAGCGGATGGCGCGCGCGTACACCGAGATGTTGACCGTGCCGGACTTCGACATGACGACCTTCCCGAACGACGAGGCGTACGACGAGCTGGTGCTGGTCGA
>JAOPXC010000177.1 GCA_025965335.1 Nocardioides sp.
TGGGCAACACACGGATGGCTCCTCCTTCGCGATGCGGGGCGTCGTCATCGCCACGATCAGTGACGACTTGATCGCGGAGGCTCGGCTGTACATGGAGCCCGTTGACCGCGGTGACGACGACATCGAGGCTGCGGTTGAGCAGTTGTCCAGGCCGCCGGGCAACAAGCCCGACTGAGTGCGGCACGAAGCCCAGCGGCCATCCGGTCCTGCCGCTGGTGGATGGCGGGTCCGTTGGTCAGGACGTCATCCGAAACGTGCCCCATGGCGCTCGGACCGTATGACGTCCGGGCGAGTTGGAGTGGACGATCAGCGGTGGTTGCGCGCAGCAGGAACACGTTCTAGATTGGACAGGTGTCCAGTCAGGTGTCCAGTGCGCCTCGCCGCGAGCTCAACGCGCGGCAGGTGGACACCGTGGAGCGGCTGCTCCGGGCCGGTGCGGCCGAGCTCCGCACGGTCGGCGTCGAGGCCCTGACGATCCGGACCGTCGCGCTGCGCGCCGGCGTCTCCGCCGCCACGGCGTACACCTACTTCGCCTCGAAGAACCACCTGTTCGCCGAGCTGTTCTGGCGGGCGTTGGTCAACGAACCCCAGGTCGGGCCCGCGGGCGACACTGCCCTCCAGCGCGTCTGCACCGTGACCCGGCGGATGGCGGCGATGCTCGCGGAGTCCCCTGAGCTCGCGGCCGGGGCCACCTCGGCGTTGCTCGGCGCCGACCCCGACGTGGAGCGACTGCGGCTGCGCATCGGCGCCGAGTTCCTGACGCGTTTCCGCGAGGCGCTGGGCGAGGGGGCGGACCCCGACGTACTCGACGCCCTGGCGCTGGCGTTCTCCGGAGCGCTCCTCCAGGCCGGGATGGGCCTGATGACCTACACCGAGATGGGCGAGCGGCTCGACGGCGTCATCGCGGCCATTTTGAAGGGGCATGGATGACTGTCACGGACTCCGCGACCAAGGCGCACGGGCCGATCGCCTTCGACCCCTACGACTACGCATTCCAGGACGACCCGTATCCCACCTACGCGCGGCTGCGCAACGAGGCGCCGCTGCACCACAACGAGCAGCACGACCTCTGGGTGCTGTCGCGCCACGCCGACATCCAGCAGGCCATCCGTAGCGAGGGCGTCTACTCCAACGCGATGGGCGTGACCATCGACAGGAGCGCCTGGGGTCCGGATGCCCACAAGGTGATGTCGTTTCTCGGCATGGACCCGCCGCACCAGACGCGGATCCGCTCCCTGGTCTCCAAGGGCTTCACGCCGCGCCGCGTCCGTGACCTCGAGCCGCAGATTCAGCGGCTCACCGAGCTGTACCTCGACCGGGCGCTCGCCCACGACGGCTTCGACTGGATCAAGGACTTCGCGGGCAAGCTACCGATGGACGTGATCAGCGAGATGATGGGCGTCCCCGCTCCGGACCGCGACGAGGTACGCCGCCTGGCGGACCTCGTCGTCCACCGGGACGAGGGTGTCGACGACGTCCCGGCTGCCGGAGTCCAGGCCTCGATCGAGCTGTTCACCTACTACGCCGACATGCTCGCCCGGCGACGTGCGGCGCCGACCGACGACCTGACCAGCGCGCTGCTCGTCGCGGACCTCGACGGTGACCGGCTCAGCGACGAGGAGATCATCGCGTTCCTGTTCCTCATGGTCGTTGCCGGCAACGAGACGACGACCAAGCTGCTCGGCAACGCGGCGTTCCACCTCACCCGCCATCCCGACCAGCACGCGGACGTCTTCGAGCAGCGAGTCGGGGTCGAGCCGTGGATCGAGGAGACGCTGCGCTACGACACTTCTACGCAGATGCTGGCGCGGCACCTGCTCGCCGACGTCGCCCTGCACGGCACGGTCGCCCCGAAGGGCTCGAAGCTCCTGATCCTGCTCGGCTCGGCCAACCGCGACGAACGGGTGTTCCGCCGCCCCGACAGCTATGACATCCACCGCGACAAGGCCGAGCTGGCGCAGTCGCTGAGCTTCGGGGGCGGGCGGCACTTCTGCCTCGGAGCCAACCTGGCCCGGCTCGAGGCCCAGATCGCGCTGCGCGAGTTCGTGCGCCGGGTGAAGTCGATCGAGGTCGACCACGACCGGGCCGTCCGCGTGCACTCGGTCAACGTGCGCGGGTTCGCCTCGCTCCCGATCACCGTCGAGCACCGCTGATGGTTGTCTCGACAGGCTCGGCCACCGGAAGGTACGCGCAGCCGGACCGTCGGCCGGCCGTCGTCACCGGAGCCTCATCCGGAATCGGAGCGGCCACGGCCCTCAGCCTGGCCGCCGCCGGCCACCCGGTGGCGCTGGGCGCACGACGCGTCAACAGGTGCGAGGAGGTCGCCGCCCGGATTCGCGAGGGCGGGGGAGAAGCCACCGTGCATCCCCTCGACCTCACCGAGTCGGAATCGGTGGAGGCCTTCGCCAAGGCCGTCGTCGCCGACCTCGGCGACGTCGAGGTCGTCGTCAGCAACGCCGGCGCGGTGGCGCCCGGCACCCTCCACGAGGTCGAGTCGGAGCGCTTCGCCCGGGAGATCGACCTCAACCTGATCGGTGCCCACCGCCTGGTCCGGGCGTTCGTGCCCGGCATGGTCGAACGCCGCCGCGGTGACGTCGTGTTCGTCTCCTCCGACGTCGCGGTCCGCGCGCGGCCGTTCATGTCGTCGTACGCCGCCGGCAAGTGGGGCCTCGAAGGCATGGCGAACGCGATGCAGATGGAGCTCGAGGGCACCGGCGTGCGCGCCAGCATCGTCCGGCCGGGTCCGACCTGGAGCGAGATGGGCTCGGACTGGGACGTCGACGAGGCCACCACGGTCCTCAACGCCTGGGTGAGGTTCGGCCTCGCCCGGCATCCGCACTTCCTCAAGACCAGCGCCATCGCCAACGCGATCGTCACCGTCGTCACCGCACCCCGCGGCGTGCACCTCAACCTGGTCGAAGTCTCGCCCGAAGCCCCCGTGGAGGATTGATGGTCTCGACAAGCTCGACCACCGAGACAAGCTCGACCACCGAGACAAGCTCGACCACCGAAGTGACCGAGGTGCCCGAGGTGTCGTACGTCGTGCCCGACGACGGGTTCGGTCATCTCGCCGAGCTCCGGGTCGACCCGATCGGGCTGCTGCAGCGGGTCCGCGACGAGTGCGGCGACGTCGGCCGCTTCCGGCTCGCCGACCGGGACGTCGTGCTCGTCTCCGGTGCCGAGGCCAACGAGGCGTTCTTCCGGGCGCCCGACTCGGTCCTCGACCAGGGCGAGGCCTACCCGTTCATGACGCCGATCTTCGGCAAGGGCGTGGTCTTCGACGCCACCCCGGAGCAGCGTCAGGAGATGCTCAGGAACCAGGCGCTGCGGGGCGACATGATGCGCGGCCATGCGGCCACGATCGAGGCCGAGATCCGCCGGATGGTGGCCGACTGGGGCGACGCGGGTGAGGTCGACCTGCTCGAGTGGTTCGCGGAGCTGACGATCTACACGACCTCGTCGTGCCTGATCGGCAAGCCCTTCCGCGACGAGCTCGACTCCAGCTTCGCGCACTACTACCACCGGCTCGAGAAGGGCACGGACGCGCTCGCGTTCGTGGACCCGTACGCCGACATCGAGAGCTTCCACGACCGCGACGCCGCCCGCGTCGAGCTGGTCGCAGTGGTGCAGGCGATCATCGACAAGCGCAAGGCCCTCGGGGTCTCGACAAGCTCGACCGACGGGACAAGCTCGAGCGACGGGACAAGCTCGACCAACGGGCAGCGAGACCGCGATCTCCTCGACGTACTGATCTCGCTCAAGGACGAGGACGGCACCGACCACTACGACGCCGACATCATCACCGGCATCTTCATCTCGATGATGTTCGCCGGACACCACACC
>JAOPXC010000326.1 GCA_025965335.1 Nocardioides sp.
GCGGTCACGACGGCGACGCCGCAGGCGACCAGCACCACCCGGCGTACGGCGTCGGGCACGCCGCGCCCGCGTCCGGGGCGGCCCGCGACGAGCGCCTCGAGCACGACGAGGGTGGTGAGCACCCAGAGCCAGGCGGCGGCCAGGGCGACGAGCGCGGCGCACGTCCACACGAGGAGCCGGTCGAACGACTGGTCGGTGAGCCCGGCATCCCGGAGCGCGGACCCGGCCGCCCCGAGCTCCGGGCGGACCGCCAGCAGGAGTCCGGTGAGGGCCAGGGTGCCGGCCAGCCAGACCAGCAGGCACCGCAGCCGGCTGACGCCCAGCAGGGTATGGTTCATGCCGAGATCCTTGCGTTTACCTACGTTTACGTCACTAGACGCCCTTTTGTGGCAGTCGTCAAGGTCTTCTCCCCAGGCCCGTGGCCGTGGCAGGGTCGTGGCCGTGGGCTGGGAGGAGGACCTCTTCGCGCTGTTCGACGACCTCGAGCAGCAGGCCGCGGCGCTCTACGACGCCGACCGAGACGCGGAGCTGGCCGACCGGAGCCGCGCCGAGTACCAACACGTCACCCTCGCCAGCCGCCTGATGGCCTCGGTCGACCGCGACGTCACTCTCGACGTCGCTGGCGTGGGTGCCGTCGCGGGCCGCCTGGAGCGGGTGGCGGCGGGCTGGTGCCTGCTGCGCGGTCCGGCCCAGGACTGGGTGATCGCGCTGGCTTCCGTCGCGGCCGTGCACGGCGCCTCGGAACGCTCCCTGCCGGAGGTCGCCTGGCCCGCGGTCACGCGGCTCGGCCTCGGGTCGGCGCTGCGTCGCCTCGCGGAGGCAGAGGAGCGCTGCGTGCTGCACCTGGTCGACGGGGGCCGCCACGAGGGGGTGCCGACCCGGGTGGGCGCGGACTTCGTGGAGGTCCGGGTGGCCCCGGACCGACTGGCGCTGGTGTCGTTCGCCGTGCTCGCCGCGGTCCAGAGCCACGACTGAACGCCGACGGGTCGGCGAGTGGGGCCTACGTGGCGTCGGCGTCGTACGGCGGGACCTCGCCGTCGTCCAGCGGTCGCAGACCGCGCCGGCGCGACGGGGCGGCCTCGACGCGGTCGGCCTCCTCCATCGCCTCGACGATGTGCTTGCGCACGACGGTGCGGGGGTCGAGGTCGCGCAGCTCGAGGTCGGCGTATTCCGGCCCCAGCTCGTTGCGCAGCTCGTCACGGGCCGCGTTGGCGAAGGTCCGGGCCTTGCGGATCATCTGGCCCGCCTGGCGGGCCAGCTCCGGCAGCTTGTCCGGTCCGAAGACGAGCACGGCGACGAACGCGATCACCGCGAACTCCGGAAGGCCGACCCCGAACACGGGCTAGAACTTACTGGTCGGCGTGAGCCCGAGCTGCAGTCCCGCGAGGCCGCGGCCACGACCGGAGAGCGTCTCGGCGATGGCGGTGAGCACCGTCGCGGCGGGCGCGGTGGGGTCCGCGTCGACGATCGGCTTCCCGACGTCGCCGCCCTCGCGCAGCGAGATGTCCAGCGGCACGCGACCCAGGACGGGGACGTCGTAGCCGAATCGCTGGGAGAGCGTGGTCGCCACCCGGTCGCCACCTCCGCTGCCGAAGACCTCGAGCTGGTGCTCGGGTCCGCAGTGCGGGCAGGCCAGGAAGCTCATGTTCTCGACGACCCCGACCACGCGCTGGTGCATCATCGAGGCCATCGTGCCCGCGCGCTCGGCGACCTCGGCGGCGGCCTCCTGGGGCGTGGTGACGACCACGACCTCGGCACCGGGCAGGTGCTGGCCGAGGGAGATCGCGACGTCGCCCGTGCCGGGCGGCAGGTCGAGGAGCAGCACGTCGAGGGCGCCCCAGTACACGTCGGAGAGCATCTGCACGAGCGCCCGGTCCAGCATCGGGCCGCGCCACGCGACGACCTGCTCGCGGCTCGGCTTGAGCATCCCGATGGAGATGACCGAGACCCCGCTCGAGGTGGGCACCGGCATGATCAGGTCCTCGACCTGGGTCGGGCGCGAGTCGGCGATGCCGAGCATCGCCGGGACCGAGTGGCCGTAGATGTCGGCGTCGACGATGCCGACCTTGAGCCCCTGCTTGGCCATCGCCAGCGCCAGGTTGACGGTGACGGAGGACTTGCCGACGCCGCCCTTGCCGCTGGCGATCGCGAACACCTTCGTGAGCGAGCCCGGCTGGGCGAACGGGATCTCCCGCGCCACCTGGCCGCCGCGCAGGACCGCTTGCAGGCCGGCGCGCTGCTCGGCGCTCATGACGCCCAGCTCGAGCTCGACATCGGTGACCCCGGGGACCCGGCGGACCGCGGCGTTCACGTCCCGGGTGATGGTGTCCTTCAGCGGGCAGCCGGCCACGGTCAGCAGCACAGTCACGTGCACCACACCGGCGCCGTCGATCGCAACGGTGTCCACCATCCCGATGTCGGTGATCGGACGCTTGATCTCGGGGTCGTTGACGGTCGCGAGCGCGGCATTGACCTGGTCGAGAGTGGGGGAGCTCATGATGCTCAAGCGTAGTTGGTCACCGGGCATCGCAACCGCGCGGGCGCCCTAGATGAGTTGGCCGTCCTCGTCCTCGCCGCGGGCCCGCTCGTCGAGGTCGCTGAGCAGCGAGCGCAGCTCGGAGCGCAGGAAGTCGCGGGTGGCCACCTCGCCGACCGCCATTCTCAGGGAGGCGACCTCGCGGGCGAGGAACTCCATGTCCGCGTGGGCCCGGGCGTTGGCCTGCCGGTCCTGTTCGGCGACCACCTTGTCGCGGGTCTCCTGCCGGTTCTGGGCCAGCAGGATCAGGGGTGCGGCGTACGACGCCTGCAGGCTGAGGATCAGCGTGAGAAAGATGAACGGGTAGGCGTCCCAGCGTGCATCGGCGGGGGCCAGCACGTTCCAGCTCACCCACACCAGCACGAACAGGGTCATGTACGTCAGGAACCGGGCGGTGCCCATGAACCTGGCGAACTCCTCGGCGAAGACCCCGAGCGCGTCGGCCTTGATCGCCGGCCGGCGCACCAGCGTCCGGCGCGTCTCCTTGGGGGTGTCGAGGCGGGAGCGGGAACGGGACCCGGCGGTGCGGGTCTCAGCCACGGCGCACCCCCTGCCTGCGGTCGGTCGAACGGATGGCCTGGTCGCGCCAGTTCTCGGGGAGCATGTGGTCGAGGAGGTCGTCCACGCTCACGGCGCCGACGAGGTGTCCGTTGTCGTCGACGACCGGCGCCGCCACGAGGTTGTACGTCGCGAGGTGGGCCGCCACCTGGTCGATGGTGGCCTCGGGGCGCAACGGGTCCATGGTGTCGTCGAGGACCCCAGCCACGAGCGTCGAGGGCGGCTCGCGCAGCAGCCGCTGGATGTGGGCGACGCCGAGGAACCTGCCCGTCGGCGTCTCCAGCGGCGGGCGGCACACGTAGACGAGGGCGGCCAGCGCCGGCGTGAGCTCCGGGTTGCGGACGTGCGCGAGGGCGTCGGCGATGGTGGCGTCCGGGCCCAGGATCACCGGTTCGGGCGTCATCATCGCGCCCGCGGTGTTCTCGACGTACGACATCAGCCGCCGCACGTCCTCGGCCTCCTCGGGCTCCATCAGCTTGAGGAGCGCCTCGGCCGTCTCCGCCGGAAGGTCCGCGATCAGGTCGGCGGCGTCGTCCGGCGACATCTCCTCGAGCACGTCGGCGGCGCGCTCGTTGTCGAGGGCCTCGAGAATCTCGACCTGGTCCTCCTCGGGCAGCTCCTCGAGGACGTCGGCGAGCCGCTCGTCGTCGAGCGCCGCGATGACCGCGGTCCGCCGCTCGGGGGGCAGGTCGTGGATCATGCTCGCCGCGTCGGCGACGCGCATCTCGTTGAGTGCCGCGATCAGGTGGGTGGCGCCCTGGGTCTCCTCGCGGCGGGTGAGCCCCTCGACGTCGCGCCACTCGACGACGTGCGTCTGGCCGCGCCTGCGAAAGCCCTTGGCCGGCTCCTGGACGGCGACCCGGCTCAGCACCCAGTCGCGGTTGCGGGCCTGCTCCATGGCCACGTCGTACACGGTCCCCGTGATGCCGGTGCTCGCGATGGTCACGGTCCGGTCGAGCATCTGGCCGATCACGAGGGTCTCGGTCGAGCGCTGCTCGAAGCGACGCATGTTGAGCAGGCCGGTCGTGTACACCTGCCCGCTGTCGATGTTCGTCACGCGCGTCATCGGCACGAAGATCCGGCGGCGCCCGAACACCTCGGCCACCAGGCCGAGCACGCGGGGTTGACTGACCTCGGAGCGGATCGCCACCACGACGTCGCGAACCTTGCCGACCTGGTCCCCCTGGGGGTCGAAGATCGGCAGCCCGACGAGGCGGGCCACGTAGACGCGTGACGGGGCGGTGCTCACGTCCCGCAACGCTACCGGTCGGGGTGCCTCGCCGAGCGCGACTGGCACCATGTCTGCACCATGACTTCATCGTCGACTCCCACGTCGCCCGGCGGGCCGCAGCGCGTGGTCCTGCACATCGGGCTGCCCAAGACAGGCACGACGTACCTGCAGGCGCTGCTGGCCGACAACCGCGACCGGCTCAGAGCCGGCGGGGTGCTCTACCCGTTCCTGGGCCCAGGTGCGATGTTCCGGGGCGCGGTCGAGGTGCGGGCCAGCCACGACAAGTTCGGGCTGGGCGCGGACGAGGTCGCCGGCACCTGGCGGGCGCTCTGCGAGCGTGCCCGGGCGTACCCCGGCACGACCGTGATCAGCCACGAGGTGCTGGCCGGCTCCACCCTGGAGCAGATCGCGGCCGCGACCGCGCCGCTCGCCGGGCTCGAGCTGCACGTGGTCGTGACCGCCCGCGACCTCGGCCGCCAGGCGATCGCCCACTGGCAGGAGGAGGTGAAGCTGGGGGACACCCGGTCCTTCGCCGACTTCGAGCGCGAGCAGTTCCGCGCCGACACGGGACCGGACACCGGTCCGGATGCAGGGGGCGTGCGCCCGCACTTCTGGCATGCACAGGACTTCGCGGACGCACTGCGGCGCTGGTCAACCGCCGTCCCTCCGCAGCGGGTGCACCTCGTCGTCGGTCCCGCTCCGGGGGCCGCGCCCGACGAGCTGTGGCGGCGCTTCGCCGACGGCGCGGGCATCGACTGGGCGCTCGTCGACGCGGGTGCCGCCGACCCGGCCAACCCCTCGCTGGGCGCGGCCGAGATCCGACACCTGCGCGCGGTCAATGCCGCCCTCGACAGGAGACTCGACGCGAGGTCCTACAACCGCCTCGTCAAGCGCCGGTACGCCGAGGGCGTCCTGGCGCGGCGCCCGGGAGCGCCGCCCCGCACACCGGCGTCCCTCGGGCCGCTGTTCCAACGCGTCACCCGGGGCTGGCTGGCGGACGTGACCGCGGCTGGCCACCCCGTGCACGGGAACCCCCTGGACCTCTTGCCCGTGCTCGCGCAACCCGGTGACGCACACCCTGACCTGGCTGCCCCAGGGGAGCGGTTCGACGCCACCGCGGCCGACCTGGCCGAGCGGTTCGTCGGTCAGGCGGACGACTCCGGAGCGTAGGCTGGCCGGCATGAAGAGTCTCCGGGTGGTGACCCCGCTGCTGCTGTCGCCGCTGCTGCTCCTGACGGGGTGCGGGGGCGACGAGTCGACCCGCGCGACGCCGTCGACGGCCGGGCCGACCGCGTCGTCGACCGCGGACTCGGCGTCTCCGTCCCCCTCCGCCTCATCCAGCGCGACGACTTCCCCGGGGAACGATCTTCCGGACTGTGCCAAGGTCTGGGTCGCAGACAACACGCTGCCCCGGCACTACACCGGTTGCTCCTCCAACGGTGAGGTCGTCAAGGCGGATCGACGTTACTGCGAGTTCGGGAAGCCGCTGATCACCTTCGACGACCGCTTCTACGCCGTGCCGGAGGGACCCGTCAACGCGAGCAAGGGGCCGCTGGACAAGGATCCGGGCTACCGGTCGGCGCTCGCGTCCTGCATGGCCTGATCAGATCGCGAGGCCGTCCCTGTCGCGGCTGACCGAAATCAGCCTCGCAGGCGGCGCCGGATCCGCTGGCCGAGACTCGATGCCGACGCATCCTTCGGGCCGCGTGCCGATGCCTCCCGCACGTCGTCCACCAGGCGAGCCACGAGCGCGACAGCGACGTCGGCGACCTCGGCGTCGGTCACCGAGTCCGGGCGTCGTCGATGCGGCAGTTCCTCGGGGACCCGGAGGGACTCGGGGTCGCCCACCACGTCGAAGTCACGACGGGAGATGAGCGATACGGCGGCGGCCCCCCGGCGTCGGCAGTCCTCGATGCGCTTCTCGCTCGGCCAGAAACGATCGCCGCCGCGGGGGACGAGTCGTTCGTCGGCCAGGAAGGCCCGGATCCAGACGCCTCGGTCGTAGGCCCGGTCGAACCCCGTCAGTTCGAGATTGACCCGGCGCAAGGTCTCGGCCTCCACCACTCCCATCGAGGAGTTCAGGAAGGGCTCCGCCCCGCTGCCCACCTCCGGTGAGACGTCGAGAACGCTGCAGAACCGGAGCCACAGGTCGTCAGGAGGTGCCGTGTCTTCAGGCATGGTCAGGATGTGGATCCGGTCGTCCGGCACCACGTCGCCCCAGCGCTCGAGGACCAGCGAGAGATCGAGCGCGCGCCAGTTCCAGACCACCCTGGGATCGGCCGAGACCTCTCGGGCGTAGTTCTCGATGGTGGCCGTGCCCTTGTTCTTCAGGTGTTCCTGCCAGCTCGACGTGAACAGGGACAGCGGTTCGCGGGCGGTGATGACGAGATGGACCTCGGCCGGCTCCAGCGCGCCGACCATGGCGCGGGCCTGGTCGGCGGTGGCGGAGCAGAAGAACTCATGGCTGATCAGGGCGTCCCCGTCCCACCCGGCGATCTCCTCCTGGATGACCCGCCACGAGCTCGGGGCGCGGGTGTGGCGCCGGCGCAGCCGGGTGTCGCCACGGACCACCAGCGACGCCCAGAGGTGATCCCGGCGCTCCCGCCCGGGCAGCAGCATCCCTGCGGCGGCGAGCTCGTCCCGGTGCGACCAGAGGATCGACTGGAGGTAGCTGGTGCCCGTCTTGGGCAGCCCGATGTGGACGAAGACGCGTGCACTCATTCGGCGCCCCCGGGCGGGGGTGCCGTTGCGGAGCGAGGCGAGCACTGTGTGGGGTGAGTCACTACCCGAGCCCGTCGGTGTAGTCCCGGAGGACGCGATCGACCTCCTCCTGGTCGCCCCGGGCGATCGGCACCAGGAGCGCGGTCACCACGTCCACGAGTTCGGCCGTCCGGTGGTGGTGGAGGCGGCACTCGCGGACCTGATCCTCGAGCTCGGCCACCCGGGCGGACAGGTCGCGCGTCCGCTTCCTGGTCCGGAGCAGGTCGAGTCGTTCCCCGACCTTTCGCACCGGTGCGGAATCCTTCACTGCCATGAGATCACCATCCTGTGTGTCGTCCGTCGCGGCCCAGGGTCGTGCCCGCGGCGCTCGGCCCGCTGGCGTGACGCGACCGAACTCGACCACTGCACCTTGCCACCGCCGGCTGTGAGTGCCGCTTCCACCTCTCCCGGGTCCAGCGGCACCAGCATGCTGCGCCGCGCCCAATTGTCCTCGGGCTCGGCCGAGCTCAGGAACTCCAGGTAGAGGCTCCCTCCGCCTGAGCACACCATCTGGCAGAACCGGCCGAAGTTGTCGCGGCCGCGCGGGGTCAGCGTCTCGAACACGTGTCGCGCCAGCACCACGCGGCGGCCGGGGACGCGCGCGATCCGGGTCCCCCAGCCCAGGACCTGGCGCATCTCCAGGAGGTTCATCGAGGCGAACTCCAGCGGGAGCTGCTGCTGCCGGGCGCCGCGCTCGACGAACTCGTAGCCCCGGGCGGAGAAGTCCAGACCCAGCGTGCGGAGGCCGCGTCGGGCCAGCCAGCGCGCGTTCGCACCTCGGCCGCAGCCGAGATCGACCACCAGGTCGGGCGGCGCCGCCGACTCGTCACGGTAGAGACGCTTCGCCAGGACGTCGGGCTTGATCCGCGGCCGCTGGTGTCTCACCGGTTGGTACCTGCGGTCCCAGTCGGCCCGGTGGACGTTCGTCCCCCGGAACCAGTCGTTGAGCCGGTCGGTCGTCGATCGCGGGACGTCGAAGCGGAACGCGGGGTCCGGCACGCGCCACGACTCGCCGTACGTCGCCGTGAGGAAGCGGTCGGTGTCCGCCGGCGCCGGGAGCGTGCGCCCCTCGAGCGTGGTGGTACCCAGCGGCAGGATCCACTCCCGGCGGAACGGCGTCCGGATCTCACCCATCAGGACGAGGTGCCCATCGGCCAGGAACCCACCGAAGACGTCGAGACCACGCTTGTTGCCGTCCGGCTCGGTCACCAGAACCTTGAAGGCCGCTCCGCTGTACCGAACGATCTGGAAGCCCTGGCGAGCGAGCTGTCGCTGGAGCTCGAACGACTCCAGGATGACGTCCACGGGGTGTGTGTGCCGGCTCAGGTAGCCGAGGTCTGCGTCGCTGTCGTGCCCGATCAACGCCCCGTCCCGCACCGCGCCCAGCAGCGTGCCGTACGCGGGGAACACGTCGATGCCGAGTTTTTGCAGGGCGGCCAGGACCAGCTCGATGGAGTCGAGGAGGGGAGCGGCCTGGGCCTCGGTCCTGGTGTCGAACGTCATCTGGAGCCGGCCCGACTTGTCGAGCCCGACCGGCTTCCCCTGGGCGTTCTCGACGGCGATCCGGCCGGTGCCGCTGCCGAACGTGAGCTCCTGCTCGAACAGCAGCCTGCCATCGAGGTGCTCTCGCACCGTCAGCTTCGTCGTGCCGTCCAGGAACCGTCGCAACGCCCTGGGCCAGGCGATCGTCCGACGACTGCCCGCCGTCTCCGAGCTGTCGCGCAGCAGCCAGAAGGACCAGATCCGTCTGGCGTCGAAGAACACGTCGAGCACGATGTCGTCGGGCCCGGACAGCTCGAGCCCGGCCGGATCGACCTTGTGCACGGTGGCCGCTGATCGGGGCACCGGTCACCTGCTTCCTGTCGTCGGGTGGGAGGGGAGATGTGGACGCGTCGCGGCCCGCGGGTGCGGCGGCGTCACATGAATCGGCGCGCCAGGTTCCAGTACGACCGCGAGCCGGTCTGGACGAGCCGGGGGACGGCCAGGCCGGGGACGCCGGGGTCGAGGTCGCCGGTGAGGATCCGGGCGAAGGCCCCGTCCGGCATCACCCGGGCCGCCCTGACGATCCGGCGGCGTCCCGCGATGAGGCGCGCGTTCCTGGCCAGCCAAAGCCACGCCCGGAACTTCTGGCGGGCCCAGCCGTCGCGGAGCGCGATCGCCGTGGTCGCCAGCTCCAGCAGGACGAGAGGCAGGAGAGCCCAGGCCAGCAGGGCGGGGCCGAAAACTGTCAGCACCATGAACATGCGGTTGCGCTCGAGCAGGTACAGCTTCTCGGGATTGCGTGAGAACTCGTAGTGATGAAGCACCACCGCGTCCGGGACGTAGACGACGCGCCACCCTCGTTGCCACGCACGCAGGCTCAGGTCGGTGTCCTCGCAATAGGCGAACATCGTGTCGCAGAACCCGCCGAGCTGTTCGAACATCTCCGCCCGGCACACCGTGGCGGCCCCGGAGGCGGACGCCACGTCCCGGCGCACCTCGTAGTCCGCCGACGGTCGTCCCAGCCCGCCCGCCCAGCTGAGTCCGGTGAAGTGGACGGGGTTCCCTGCCGAGTTCATGATGTCGGGCTCGGCGTACAGACGAAGGGACGCGGTGGCGAGTGCTACCCCCGGGACCAGCGCCGCCGTGAGCCGCGAGAGGGCGGTGGGCGTCACGAGCGCATCCCCGTTGACGAAGGCCACGAACTCTCCGGTCGCCTGCCGCGCTCCCAGGTTGCAGCCACCCGCGAAGCCGAGGTTCTTCCCCGGCCTCAGCAGGGTCACCCCGGGTTCGCCCTCGAGCTTGAGCAGGGCATCCGACGTGCACCCGTTGTCCACGAGGACGACGTCGACCTCGGCGCCTTCCGAGGCCAGCACGGCCTGAACCGCGTCGACGAGCAGTGGTTCATCGCCCCAGGCGAGCATCACTGCGGTCACTCGTGGCATGGCGTGCATAATACGGCTCCGGTGGTCCGCCTCGGGCCGCGCTATCCGGCAGCCGTTGAGGAGCAACGACTCATGACGCCCCAGCTCAGCGCAGAGGTGTCGACGCGCCGCCTGCCCGACAGCAGGCTTCGAAGGGTCCTGGATAACCTCCTGGACGCCGCGGTGATCTCCTTCGCCCTCTGGACGCTCATCTACTGCGTCGGTCTGGTCACCCAGTGGTCTCTGTGGCCCAGTGGCTGGCTGTGGGCGATGGTGACGGTGGCCCTCGTCGTGTGGTCCGTCCGCCGGGCGTGGCGCCCGAGCGTCGAGTCCGACGGGTCCGAACCCGACGAGGCGCGAGCGGTGCCCGCGACCGACGCGACGCCGGCGTGGGTTCGGGCGCTGCCGGTCGTGGGGGTGGGACTGACGGCCCTGGCAGCGGTCGGCGGCCTGATCTGGTCGGAGTCGACCTTCCGGATGACGTGGCTGGCGCTGGTCTGCGGGATCGCTGCGGTGTTCGCCTGGTCGTTCCTCACGAGGTCGTCGGGTGACGAGGTCACGGCCACACCACGGTCGCTGGTGCCGGGTCGGGTGGGACCACGGCAGCCGATTCTCGAGGACCTCGGCGTGTTGGCGCTGGCCGCCGTGACGGCGGTCCTGGCGCTGTGCATCCATCTGACCGACTCCGACGACCCCTACTACGTCAACAGGTCGGTGTGGGTCGCCGAGCACGGCAACGCCGCGACCCGCGACACCATGTTCGGTCCCGAGTCGTTCAACTCGCTTTACGGCGGCGGCGTGCCGATCTCGTCGATCGAGGCGCTCTTCGGCGTGCTCGCCCACATGACCGGCGTGCTCGCCGGCACCGTCGTGTACTTCGTCGTGCCGCCCGCGGCGGCCGTGCTGGCTGTGTGGGGGATGTGGCGACTGGTGCGCCGCTGGGCCCCGCGCCGCCAGTTCCTCGTCCTCTTCGGCGCGTGGGCGTTCCTGGTGCTCAGCGGCGCCTCGATGCTGGGGAACTACTGGATCGTACGAATCTGGCAGGGCAAGGTCATCGCCGTCGCGGTGCTGATGCCGATCATCTGGAGCTATCTGGTCGACGTCCAGGAGAGCCGCACCCCGCGCGAGCGGTGGCGGGCGACGGCGCTGTTGTTCGCAGCCGGGATCGCCTTCTTCGGGCTCACGCCCACGGCGGTCATCTGGGCACCACTGATGGTGGCGGGCGTGCTCGCCGTTGCCGTGCTGCTGCGGTCCTGGCCCCTGGCCGTCGGCGCCGCGGCACTGGCCGTCGGGCCGATCGTCAGCGGCGTCGCAGTCATGGTGTTCTCCAACGAGGTGGGGGGTACCGACCCGGCGGCGCCGACGGCGTGGGACTCGTTCGACCTGGTGCTCGGCAGCTCGACCCCGATGATCGCGCTCGCCATCGTCGGACTCGGCCTGAGCGCGCTCCTGGTCCGGCGGGGAGCCCCAGCGATGCTTGCCGGGGTGTCAGCCCTGTGCGCCGTGCTCGTCTTCGCGCCGGGAGTCCTCGACGCGGTGAACGCCGTGACCGGATCCGGTCCGATCGTGTGGCGGATGCTGTACGTCGCGCCGATCCCGGTGCTCGTGGGCCTGCTTCTCGCGGCGGGGATCGACCGAAGTCCGAAACGGTTCCCGTTCGCGCCGGCCGTGGTTTCCGTCGCGGCGGCTGCGTGCCTCGTCGTCGGGCTCGCGTGGGGTGGCAATCCCATCTGGTCGCACACCGGTCACGGCGGCCCCGTCTCGATCACCGCGCGGCCGCAGTGGAAGGTCGACCTGGACGCCCTGGCCGACGTCCGCCTGCTCGTGGACCGGGGCATCGAGGGCGAGGTACTCCTTCCCCCGCGGCGGATGAAGGTGCTGACCGTGTACTCCACGCAGGCGTTCCCGGTCGTGGCCCGAGACTGGTTCGTCCAGAACATTCAGGAACCCGCAAGCGACCAATGGGCCAGGAACATGCTCGCGGCCGTCGCGGGAGGGGAGGGGCCCCTTCCGCCGGAGCCCGCGGTCGACCGTGCCCTGGGCGACCTGCACGTGGACCTGGCGTGCACGGGGGAGACTCCTCAGCGGGAGCAGGTCATGCGGCTCTTCGAGGCCGCAGGCTATGTGGACATCGGACGGATCGGGTCGCTCTCCTGCGCGAAGCTCCAGCCCTGATCAGGGCGACCTGGGACCGCCCCCGCGAGCGCCCTCCGGCTCCGGCCGGTTGGTATAGTTGGGCAAGCCCTGCTTCCACCAGTGAGGATCCCTTGGTTTTGCGCGCTCCACGAACGCCGGGCTCGTCCGTCGAGGCGGGGAAGCTCGCGACCGGGAACACGGCGCGGCCGTCCTGGTTCGAGATCGAGTAGGTCCTCGGTTGGCTACCGCGCCCACGTCCCCGGTGATCCTGCACATCGGCCTTCCCAAGACGGGGACCTCGTTCCTGCAGCGCGTGCTCTGGGAGAACCGCTCGGTCCTGGCTGACCACGGCGTACACCTTCCCTACCGCAGACGCGCGGAGATGTTCGCGGCCGCACTCCACGTCATCGACAAGGACTACGGGTGGGATCCGACGGGTTACGAGCCCGACGCGGCCTGGGAACGGATCCGCCGCAACGTGCAGGCGTGCGAGGGAACCACCGTCATCAGCAGCGAGTGGCTGTGTCTGGCTCCGGCGGAGCGGGCGATCCAGACGCTCTCGGAACTCGGTCGGGACCGGGTCCGGGTCGTGCTGACGGTGCGGGACCTGGCCCGCCAGCTCCCAGCCGAGTGGCAGGAGGGGGTCAAGCACGGCCGGAAGCTGTCCTTCGACGCCTTCCTGAAGGGAATCCTGGGAGGTCAGGGCAAGGACGCGTTGCGCGAACGGTTCTGGAGCGCCCAGGATCCGATCGACGTCCTGACCCGGTGGGCTGCGGACCTGCCGCCCGACCGGGTGACGATCGTGACCTGCCCGCCACCCGGGGCGGACCGGACTCTGCTGTGGCGCCGGTTCGCCGAGGTGGTGGGCATTCCGGAGGGCGTCGTGACGCTGCCCGTGAACGACGTGAACGCGTCCCTGGGTGCGACCCAGGTCGAGCTGCTGCGCCGGGTCAACAAACGGTTCCCACGACGTGGGCAGGAGATCGTCCACCGGGCCATGGTCAAGCGATACTTCGGCCTGGACGTCCTGGGCAGCCTGTCCTCGCCCAAGGCAGTCGTGCCGGCGACGTGGGCACCGGTGATCGAGGACACCTGCGCACAGTGGATCGAGCAGCTGTCCGCAGCCGGGTATCGGGTGGTGGGCGACCTCCAGGAGCTGCTCCCCGCCGAGATCCTGACGGCGAACGAGGCCACCGCACCGAACAAGGACAGCGAGTCCGCGGAGTCCGTGCTGGACCTGTCGGTCCAGGCCACGACCGTCCTCCTGCAGGAGATCTACCGGCTGCGCGCCGAGAACGCGCAGCTGAAACGTGGAGGGTCCGTCAGCGTGCGGTCTCGCGTCGGGTCCGTGATCCGCCGTGGCCGTCGCGCCACCACCCTGCGGCGCGGCGGGCTTCGGCGCGGGCGAGGGCAATGACCGGAACACGCAGCATCCAGCCACCGCGTCGGCATCGCACGAATCGACGGCGGTTTCCCTGGGAGCTGCTGGCCGGGGTTGTCGTCTTCTTCGGCCTCTCGCTCTACGGACTGTCTCAGATTCAGACCGAGTCGTCCGCCCCGCGGGTGGGGGGCGTGTCGACGCCCTCGGCGTCCTCCGCGCCCACGGGGGCCCTGCCGTCGTCCGTGCCCACCAGCCCCGTGAGCGGGCTCCGGTCGGACGCGCAGCGCGCGCTCGAGACCTGGGCGCGCCCGGGGACGCCCTACCCCCAGTGGTGGAAGGAGCTACGTCCGCTGCTGTCTCCCGGCGCTCGCGAGGCCTATGCACACACCGACCCGAGCCGGCTGCCGCGGCTGGTCTTCGTGGGCGGCCCCGCCGTCAAGTCGGGCCCCTCGACGCAGACCGCTACCGTGTACTTCGTCACCACGGGGGGCATCTTCGGCGCGGACATGGCCAGACCCGCTCGGCACCAGCGCTGGCTGCTGCTGCGGATCCTCTTCCCCGGACAGGAGTCGACGATCTCGTGAGCCCTCGCCGGCTGCGGTCGAGCAGCGCCCCCTCCCGGGGGGCGCTCCTGTTGTGCGCCGTCGTGATGGCGGCGCTCCTGTCGCCCATGGGAGCGTCCGGTGGGGTCGAGGCGGCCGCACGCCAGGGGCGGCCCGGTCACGTCGGCTCGCCGCTGCCATGCGCCCAGCCGGCCCTGCAGTCCGCTCTGCCCGTGCGGTACCTGGCGCACGCGAAGGACCTCTCCCCGGCGCAGGAGACCCGGCTCACCGCCTTCGCCGTCACGGGCTGGAAGGGCCACAAGCCGGCTCGTGCCCAGGCCCTGGCACTGCTCACCGCGCTGGGCGACCTGGGCATCGGCGCCACCAGACAGCAACTTGGGCGGGGCCCGAGGCTGACGCCGCGGGCCTTCTACCGCGGCCTCGGCCGCATACCGGGATGGGAGACGCTCCCGCCCAGCATCGTGGCGCACCAGGTGCTGGGCACGCCCGACCCCTTCGCGCTGGAGAGCCAGTGGCCACGCGCGCTGGGGGTCCTGGCCGAGCTGACCGGGTTCACGGTCGCCGAGGCCTCCCAGCGCGTGGCCCCGGGTGCGCGGTCCGGGGCGCGCTGCGCCGCGGCCGGTGCCACCGATGCGCGCGGCTTCCCGCTGCCCGCCGGCACGGGCTACGCGGTGCTGAAGGCGCCCCTTGGCAAGCATCCGGATGGGCGTCCCGTCCTGCTGGGTGCACCCTGTGGCACGGCCGTCCTCGCTGCGGTCTCGGGAACGGCACAGGTCTGGCCGAGCACGAACGGCTCCGGGCCCTGGCGGATCGCGATCACCGGGGGTGGGTCCGGCGTCACGACGGTGTACGAGCACGTCGCACGGCCGGCGGTCAAGGACGGTGACCTGGTGGTCGTGGGCAAGGAGGTGGCCGAGGTCGGCGACCTCGGCCACGTCCCGACCTGTGCGCTCGGGCTGCGTGTCGAGCGCGACCGCAAGGCCCTCACGAGCGCGCGGACGGTCGCGTGGCTGGCGTCGATCCATCCGGCCCCGGTCGCCCCGCCGCCGCCACCGACGCCGACCGCCCCGACCACGGTCCGGGTCGCCACGCTCAACGTCCTCGGCTCCCACCTGACGGCGCCGGGAGGCGGCAAGCGAGGCTTCGCCCCTGGCCCGACCCGGATGGCCCAGGCCCTGAGCCTCCTGGACCAGTCGGGTGCGTCGATCGTGACCCTGAACGAGTTCGAGACCCCGCCCGCGAACGTCGTGCTCGCCGATCCCGACTGGGATCTGCACCGGGCAACCCCCAACAACACCTTCCGCGATGGCAACTCCGGTGGCAATGCCGTGGCCTGGCGGACCGACACCTGGAAGCTGGTCTCCGCGACGGAGTTCACCGTGTCGTGGAAGGTGACGCTGCACATGCCCGTGGTCCGCCTCCGCAACCTCGACACGGGCGCCAAGATCGTGGTCGTGGCCATGCACAACCCGGCCAGCACTCGCCGGCAGGGGAACCAGAGCGGCGCGCGGAACGCGGCGCGAGCGGCGGAGCGGACCGCGATCGCTGGGATCATGGAGAGCACCGGGCTGCCGGTGATCGTGGCCGGTGACATGAACGAACGAACCGAGGCCCTGTGTGGCTTCACGAGCGGTGGGCTGCTCACGACGTACACCGGCGGCGCCAGCACCTGCGCGGGTTATGGCTACGGCGGCGTGGACTTCATCTTCGGCGGCGGCGACCTGACGTTCCAGGACCGTACGGTCAACCGAGCGACCCTCGGACGGGTCAGCGACCATCCTCTGGTGACGTCGCTGATCCGCCTGGGTGCTCAGGCTCGCTAGGCGGCGACAACCGCTGATCCAGCTCCAGGCGGAGGAGGGCTACCTCCTCCGCGAGCGTGCGGGACTTCTCCTCGAGCCGGCCGAGCTCGTAGCTGTGCTGCAGCGCCAGGACCAGCAGGATCATGCTGGCCGCGAAGAAGAGAAGATTGACCGGCACCTCGACGCCGACGGCCCGCGCGGAGACGTTGAGGAGGTCCGGGAAGATCGTGACCGTCATCGACGCCAGCGCCACCAGGAACCACACCACGGCGTACTTCTCCCGGAGATGGCGACGGCGGAGCATCTCGAAGAGCACGACCAGGATGACTGTGGACCCGATGATCCCCAGGACGATGGACGGGTTCACGGCTGCTCTCCCCGGGGCTCGTCGTGCCGGCGGTGCGGAGTCCTGGCCTGGTGCGCGGTCGGAACGGTCGGCTCGACGGCGTCGTCCTCGTCCACCGCCGGCCAGCGGCGGACCAGGGCCAGGACCAGGGCGACTCCGGCGCGGACGAGATAGAGCAGCGCACGGGCGCTGGTCTGGCTCGGGACCCCTCCCTGTCGTACCCGCATCTCGACCGGGTACTGGCCGATCTGGCAACCCGCGCGGACCGCGATCACCGTGGACTCGACGGTGTCGCCGAGATACTCCGCCGGGTAGTGCGCGGCGAACACCCGCATCGCCCGAGCGTTGGCGGCGCGGTAGCCGCTCGTGACGTCGGTCAGCGTGGTGCGGGCCATGCGGGACAGGGCGACCGCCAGGATCTTCATCGCCGCACGTCGCGCCGGGGACACCCGATAGGGAACCCCCTCACCGGCGAACCGGGCGCCGATCACGAGGTCGTGGTCGACGAGCTGGTCGATCAGCGGGGACAGGTAGCGGGCGTCGTGCTGCCCGTCGGCGTCGAACTGCACGGCCGCGTCGTAGCCGTGGCGCAGCGCGTAGCGGTAGCCCGTCCGCATCGCGCCGCCGACGCCGAGGTTGAACGGCAGCGAGCACACGAGCGCGCCGGCGTCCGCGGCGACGGTGGCGGTGCTGTCCGTGGACCCGTCGTCGACCACGAGCACGTGCACGGCCTCCCCGGACGAGGCGATGTCCTGCAGGGTCTGGGTGAGCGCATCCTGCTCGTTCCATGCGGGCACGATGATCAGGACGCGTTGCGGTCTGCTGCGCGGCTCCCTCGTTCCCGTCATGTCGGGGAACTCTAGCCAGCGCGGTTGTTGGCCGGGGGCCCGGACGCGCGAAACTACTCGTCGGTACACTTCGCCGCAGCAATCGAGGAGAGGAACCGATGGGACGGCTCTGCGAAACCGACGGTCTGACCGATGACCAGCTGGAGATCCTGAAGGCGGTCAGGACCTTCGTCAACGAGAAGATCCTTCCCGTCGCCACCGAGCTCGAGCACGCGGACGAGTACCCCACCGAGATCGTCGAGGGGCTCAAGGAGATGGGCCTGTTCGGCCTGATGATCCCCGAGGAGTACGGCGGGCTCGGAGAGTCGCTGCTGACCTACGCCCTGGTCGTGGAGGAGATCGCCCGCGGCTGGATGAGCGTGTCGGGTGTGATCAACACGCACTTCATCGTCGCCTACATGCTGCTCCAGCACGGCACCGAGGAGCAGAAACGGAAGTACCTCCCGAGGATGGCCGAGGGCGAGGTCCGTGGCGCGTTCTCGATGTCCGAGCCCGGCTGTGGCTCCGACGTGGCCGCCATCAAGACAAAGGCCGTGGTGTCGACAAGCTCGAGCGACGGGAAGCCGGAGAGCTACACGATCGACGGCCAGAAGATGTGGCTGACCAACGGTGGCTCGGCCAACCTGGTCGCCGTGCTCGTCAAGACCGACGAGGGCGCCGAAACGCCGTACAAGAACATGACGACGTTCCTGGTGGAGAAGGAGGTCGGGTTCGGCGAGACGGCCCAGGGCGTCACGATCCCCGGCAAGATCGAGAAGATGGGCTACAAGGGCGTCGACACGACCGAGATGGTCTTCGAGGGCCACCGGATCTCCGCGGACCAGATCCTGGGCGGCGAGCCGGGCAAGGGCTTCTACCAGATGATGGACGGCGTCGAGGTCGGCCGCGTGAACGTCGCGGCCCGTGGCTGCGGCGTGGCCAACCGGGCCTTCGAGCTCGGCGTGGCCTACGCCCAGCAGCGCGAGACGTTCGGCAAGAAGATCGCCGAGCACCAGGCCGTGATGTTCCGCCTGGCCGAGATGGCCACCAAGGTCGAGGCGGCCCACCAGATGATGGTGCGGGCGGCCCGCAAGAAGGACGCCGGCAAGCGCAACGACCTCGAGGCCGGCATGGCGAAGTACCTGGCCTCGGAGTACTGCTCGCAGGTCGTCGAGGACTCCTTCCGGATCCACGGTGGCTACGGGTTCTCGAAGGAGTACGAGATCGAGCGCCTCTACCGCGAGGCCCCGATGCTGCTGATCGGCGAAGGCACCGCCGACATCCAGAAGATGATCATCGGCCGTCGAGTGATCGAGGACTACAGGGCCAAGGGCTGAGTCTTCGGCCGGAGCGCAGCCGTCACACTGTTCACTGGCGCCCCACCAGTTGCACGGTTACGCTCGGTGTATGAACGTGAGCCCGCTCACTCGGTCCGTCGCTGCGCTCGTGGTCGCCGCGACGTTCGTCGTGACCCCGGCGCTGGCCGGCGCGGGCGGTGCGACCGTGCCGGCGGTGCCCGGGTCGGCCGCGACGGCGGCCCCCCTCTCGTGCCCCGAGGTCGTCGTCCTGGCCGTGGACGGGCACGGCAACGGCTGGGACGACGGCCCGGCGGCCGGCACCTCTCTGTATGTCCTCACCTCCTCGCTCGTCGGCCAGGCCACGCGGGCGGGCAGCAGTGTCGCGGTCCGCCACCTCGGCGTCCCCTTCGCCGACGCGGATGCGCTGGCCCCTGGCGACCAGGCCGGACGGAGCGCGACCAAGGCGGTCACGAAATCCCGCACCCGCTCGTGGTTCCAAGGCAAGAAGACCGCCATCACCGGCCTGACCAGCGAGCTAATGACGCTGTCCGCGGCCTGCCCCGAGCAGGCCTACGTGCTCGCGGGTGACTCCCAGGGCGCGGGTGCCGTGCACCGCTTCCTGCTCAAGCTCGATGGCAACACCGCGCTGCAGGGGCGGTTGGTCGGCGCGGTCCTCGTCGCCGACGGTGACCGGGTAGCCGGTACGGGTGCGACGATCCTGGGCGCCCCGGCCGCTGCCGCATCCGGTCGTGGCGTCGTCGCGACGTACCTCGGCAGCGTGGCCGACGTCCCGACCTCGACGCTGGACGTCCCGGTCGCTTCGGTCTGCACCCAGGGCGACATCGTCTGTGACCTGCGGAACTGGTCAGTGACCCGATCGCTGGCCGCCCACGAGACCTACCGGACGAAGGAGGGCCGCCGGCAGCTGCACGCCGCGGCCAAGCAGATGTGGGACCGGGCCTCCGCCTGGCCGCGCCCGCTGACCGGGCAGACCGTGGCGACCACGCCGGGCGAGTCGTTCTCCCGGCAGCTCCTGGTACGCGTAGGCAGCGCCCATGCCGCGACGAGCGTCTTCGAGCCGCTGGGGGCGCTGCCGGCAGGCGTGACCCTGAGCGAGTCGGGCGTGCTGGCGGGCGCCGTCTCGACGGCGGGCTCCGTCGACGTGAGCTTCGCCGTGCACAACAGCGCTCCCGTCACCTCGAGCACGTCGGGCACGGTCACGATCGTCGCGACCAGCGTCGAGGCGAGCTCCCAGGTGAACGCCGGCGGCCAGAGCAGCTGCCACGTGAACGGGGAGGGCACGGCCTACTGCCAGGGCGACAACACCTTCGGCCAGCTCGGCGACGGCACCGATGTGGACCGGCGCCGCCCGGTGCAGGTCGGTGCCATCGGCGAGTGGGCCACGATCAGCACGAGCGGCGCCACCACGTGCGGAGTCAAGCGCACGGGCCAGCTCTTCTGCTGGGGCATGAACGCCCGCGGCCAGCTCGGCCTGGGTGGCGGCCCGCAGCGCTGGAGCCCGCAGCTGGTCGGCACCTCCTCGAGCTGGGCGACGGTCGCCACCGGCTGGTTGCACACCTGCGGCGTCCGCCAGAACGGGACCCTGTGGTGCTGGGGCGCGAACGACGCCGGTGAGCTCGGCATCGGCTCGCGGATCTCGAAGGCCGCGCCCGTCAAGGTGGGCGAGGGGAAGAGCTGGACCTCGGTGACCGTCGGCGGCTGGCACAGCTGCGGTCTCCACGCGGACGGCAGCGCATCGTGCTGGGGCCGCAACGACTTCGGGCAGCTGGGCACCGGCAGCACCGCGCGCCGGCTGCGTCCCATAGCGGTCGCCTCCGACCTGAGCTGGACGCAGCTCGACGCGAGCTGGTCCTCGACCTGCGGCCTCGCGACCGACGGCGTGATCCGCTGTTGGGGGCAGAACGACCAGGGCCAGCTGGGTGATGGATCCCGGGTGCCGCGGTTGCTGCCCGTCGACGTGGCGGGCGCCAGGGCCTGGTCCGACCTGGCCGTCGGCGACACCCACGCCTGCGGCCTCGACAGCACCGGTACCGCATGGTGTTGGGGCAGCAACCGGTACGGCGAGCTCGGCGACGGCACCGAGACCGGGTCGCCCACGCCGACGAAGGTCGCCGGCGACCAGATCTGGGTCTCGCTGGACGCCGGCTGGCTGCACTCGTGCGCACTCGCGCTCGACGACACCATGCAGTGCTGGGGAAACAACGAGAAGGGCCAGCTCGGCCGCGGCGACCGCATCAACCGCTCCACGCCGCCGGGGGTCCGCCCGCCCGCCCAGCGCGTCGTCACCAAGCGACTGGCCAAGAACGTGGTGGTCACGACGTTCAACGTGCTCGGCAGCAGCCACACCCAACCCGGCGGAGGGGCGATGACCTACGCGCCCGGACGCATCCGAGCGGAGTGGACCGCCAACTTCCTGCAGGCCGCGAAGTCCGGCATCCTCGCGTTTCAGGAGCTCAAGACAGATCAGGCCCAGGCTCTCGAGCGCGCGCTCGGCGACACCTACAGCTTCTACCCGGGCAGCCGGGGCGCGCCGCGCGTCGTGTGGCAGAGCATCATGTGGGACTCCAGCCAGTGGGAGCTCGTGGAGGCCGAGGACATCTGGGTCCCGGTGATCGGCACCACCCGCCCCAACCCCTTCGTGCTGCTGCGCAACAGGGGGACCGGTCGGGAGGTCGGCGTGCTCAACGTCCACAACTCCTCCAAGAACACCCCGGAGCGGCAGAGAGAGCGCAACCAGGCGGTGCGCCTCGAGATCAAGGAGATCCTCAAGCGGCGCCACCAGGGCATCCCCGTGCTCTTCCTCGGTGACATGAACGAGCGGGAGAAGGTCTTCTGCAAGGTGACGGGGCAGACCGACCTCGAGGCCGTCACCGGCGGCTCCAACACGGGGAAGTGCCGACCGCCCGGCACCATGCACTTCGACTGGATGTTCGCCTCGCCGGAGTTCAAGGTCCGCAGCCGGGCCTTCGTCCGGACCCCGCAAATCGTTCGGATCACCGACCACGCGGTGTTGACCTCGACCATGTCGGTTCCCGGCGCCTGACACGCGGACTCGGTGCACGGTCGCGGGCGCCCCACGGTTAAAGTGACATCGCCGATCGGCGCCACCGGACCCCGGACCCAGGAGAAATTCGTATGCGTGCTGCGCGAGCCCCTCTGGGCGTCGTCCTGCTCAGCCTCGTCGCCACGGTCGCGGTCGTCACCGGGCCGGTCTCGTCCGCGTCACCGGGCCTCCCTGCCGCCACGACCGCCCACGCGCAGGTGGCGAAGCCGCCGAAGGCGAGATACGTACCGCCCGCGGGAGTGCTGTTCAACGATCCGATGGTGCCGGCTCGCCGGCGCGTGATCCTCCACAAGGTGATCCGGTCGATCAAGAACACCGCGAGGAAGCAGACGATCCGAATCTCCGTGTGGAACCTCGACGATCGGCCGATCGTGACCACCCTGCTCCGCGCGAACAGGCGCGGGGTTCACGTCCAGGTCGTGGTCTCGGGCATCGTCGACAACTCCAACTGGGACCGTCTCAAGCGCGGCCTCAACCGCAACACCAGGGACCAGAGCTTCGCCGTGCAGTGCAAGGGCGGCTGCCGCAGCTCGGCCAAGATCATGCACTCGAAGTTCTTCCTGTTCAGCAGGATCCACGGTGTCCGCGACATCTCCATGTTCGGTTCGGTGAACCTCACCACCCCGGCGGGCAACCGGCAGTGGAACGACCTGGTCACGGTGCCGCACAAGGCGAAGCTCTACAACTACCTCGTCAAGACTTTCGACCAGTACGCCAGGGACAAGAAGGTCGCTAGGCCGTACGAGGTCTACCAGGCGGACAACCGCTACCGCGTGACGTTGTTCCCGGCACCGAACCGCAACCCGGTTCTCAACGAGCTGCGCAAGGTCCGCTGCCACGGCGTCACCGGCGGCACCGGCAACGGGGCGGGCCGCACGCTGATCCGGATCGCCATCGCCGGCTGGTTTGACTCCTACGGGAACGCCATCGCCGCCCGGCTGCGCCGGCTCTGGGACCAGGGCTGTGACGTCAAGATTGTCACCACGCTCGCCGGCCGCGGGGTCAATCGGACTCTGAAGGACCCGAGGGGACGGGGCCCGGTCCCGATCCGGGAGGTCAGCGTCGACTTCAACGATGACGGGATCCCCGATCGATACCTGCACCTCAAGTCGCTGGCCATCAGCGGGGTGTACAACGGTGACACCGGCGCGTCGGTGCTCTTCACCGGATCGCCCAACTGGAGCACCAGGGCGCAACGCTCGGACGAGCTCTGGGTGCGCATCCTCAACCAGCCCGGCCTCGTTCGGCACTACGCCGGCCACGTGAACCGGCTCTACGCCTCACGGTCGGCCATGGCCAGCGGTGGGAGTCCGATTGGCAACACCGACCGGCTCGCGATGCGGGTCACCGCGGGCGACCCGGGACTGCCGAGCTGGTTCGAGCTCGAGTGACGCACGACGTGGCGACGTGAAGTGACCGGACGGCACGCGGTCGCGGAAGCCGCCGCGCCGCCGCGCCGCTCGGCACCGGGCGGCTTCCGCTCCGACGTCCAGGGCCTGCGCGCGCTCGCCGTCGTGCTGGTGGTGCTCGACCACGCACGGATCGGGCCACTCCACGGAGGCTTCGTCGGCGTAGACGTGTTCCTGGTGATCTCCGGCTTCCTCATCACCGGGTTGCTGCTCGGCGAGGCGGACCGGCACGGGCGGGTCTCGCTCGTCGGCTTCTACGCCAGGCGGGCGCTGCGAATCCTGCCGGCCGCCACGCTGGTCCTCGCAGTCACGGCAGTCGCGGGCTACTTCCTCCTCAACGCGATCGACGCGCTGCGGCTGCTCAAGGACACTGTTTGGGCGGCGTTCTTCGCCGCCAACGTCAAGTTCGCCCGAGACGAGACCGACTACTTCGCCCAGGACGACGCCACCTCGCCGATCCAGCACTACTGGTCGCTCGCGGTCGAGGAGCAGTTCTACCTGGTCTGGCCGCTGGTCGTGCTCGTCCTGGTGTGGGCGTTCCGTCGCCACGGCCGTGACCGCCGCGCGGTCACCGTTGCGATCGTGCTGATCAGCGCCGTGTCCTTCCTCTGGGCGGCGTACCTCGTCGGCGACGACCCGCGGGGCGCCTATTTCTCCACGCCCGCCCGCGCCTGGGAGCTGGGGCTCGGCGCCGCGGTGGCGGCTCTCAGACCACGGATCGCTCGGTTGCCTCGAGGGCTGCTGGCCGGAGCATCCTGGGCGGGCCTGCTCCTGATCGGCGGGGCGGCCCTGGAGTTCACCGAGGGGACGCGCGTGCCGGGACCGCCGGCGCTGCTTCCGGTGGTCGGCTCCGTCCTACTCCTCGGCGGGGGCATGCACGCCGCAGGATGGGGGCCGCAGGGGCTGCTCTCGCTCGCTCCGATTCGGTGGATCGGCGACCGGTCGTACTCCTTCTACCTCTGGCACTGGCCGGCGTTGGTGATCGTCGGCAGTGTCTGGCGTACGCCGCACGGCTGGTCGGGCCTGCTCGTCGTCCTTGCCGCGCTGGCGGTCTCAGACCTTTCCTACCGCTTCGTCGAGAATCCCTTCCGCCGGGCGCAGGTGTTCCGGCCGCGGTGGCGCGGCGTGGCGCTGTACCCGGTCTCGGTGGGCGTCCTGGGCCTCGTCGTACTGGCGACGCACGGCGCCGTCGTCCACGAGTACACCAAGGCGCGGCCGGCGATCACAGTCAGCCGGTTCGGCCAGGACGGCGACACCACGAATGTTCAGTTCTCGCGCGACCCGCGGGTGGCGCTGGTGCAGGCGTCGGTGCTCGCCGCCCAGAACGGCATGGCGATTCCGAACCCGCTCAGGCCCAGGGCGCTCGGCCTGGCCGACCACGTCGCGGCCGACCTGACCGGCTGCGAGTACGCCGGCCTCCCAGACCCGATGCCCATGTGCGAGCGAGGCGACACCGGCGCCGACCGAACCATGGTCCTGGTCGGCGACTCCCACATGCGGCACTGGATCCCCGCAGTCGACCAGCTGGCGAAGCGACACGGCTACCGCACCTACTACTTCGTGCTGCAGGGCTGCACCCCCGGCCTGGTGCAACCGTGGTCCCTGGTCACCGACTCCCCGGACGAGGGCTGTGTCTTCTTCCACAACTGGACGCAGCAGCAGATCGAGCAGATCAAGCCCGACATCGTGATGATGTCGAGCGACACGCTGCCAGGCTACGTCAACGACGCGGGGGAGCACCTGACCGACGGGCGCGACGTCGCCGACCTCATCGAGCAGGGCATCGTCGACCGCATCCACTCGCTGGAGGGCCTCGCCGGCCGCGTCGTGGTGCTCGCCGACCCGCCCAGGCTCCAGTTCGACCCCACTCGCGTCTCCGAGCGCGGGGCGACCCTGCTCGACGTGCTCTCGGACCCGCAACCCCGCTCGATGCAGATGCGGGCGGCGGTGCGGGCAGGCGTGGAGTCGACGGCCGCCGACTACATCGAGACCAAGCAGTGGTTCTGCGCCTACGGCAGGTGCCCTGTCGTGATCGGGGACTACATCACCCGCCGCGATCGCGGCCACATCACGCTGGAGTACTCCGCGTCGCTCGCCGGCCCGCTCGGGCGGGCACTCGGGCTCGTCGACGGGTCCCCAAGGACCTGACCGGGCCCCGGGTCGTCGTCTTCGTAGACTGCCCGCTATGTCGCAGCGGGTGGTCCTCCATGTGGGGCTCATGAAGTCGGGGACCTCCTACCTGCAGGAGCGACTCTTCCTCAACCGCGACCGGCTCGGCGACCAGGGCGTGCTCCTGCCCGGCACGACGTGGCGCGACCAGGTTCTCGCCGTCCAGGACGTCCTCGGCCGGCAACGGGCCGCCCGGGCCTCGGCGGGGAAGTGGTCGGATCTGCTGGAGCAGGTTTCGGCGCACGCGGGCGTGAGCCTGGTGAGCATGGAGTTCCTCGGGCCGGCCACGCCGGCGAGGATCGCCACCGTCACGGAGGCCTTCGCAGGGAGCACCATCGAGGCCGTCGTCACGGTCCGAGACCTCGGCCGAGTGGTCCCGGCGATGTGGCAGGAACGGCTGAAGAACGGCGGCGTGCCCGGATGGCGCGAGTACGTGGACTCCCTCCCCGCCCGCGGCGAGCTGGCGCGCTGGTTCTGGCGACAGCACGGGGCCGGCCGTATCGTCCAGAACTGGGTGGCCGAGCTCGGCGCCGAACGGGTGACGGTCGTGACCGTCCCCCCGCCCGGTGCGGACCCCGGCCTGCTGTGGTCGCGGTTCTGCGAGGCCGCGGGCATCGACGGCTCGAGCTGTCTCGACGTGCAGCCCGCGAACACGTCCCTCGATGTCGCGTCGGCACTCCTCCTGAGGGCGATCAACCTGAAGCTGACCGAGAACGGCCCGATCGGCCACCGGCACCAGCTGCTGCTCAAGTTCGGCCTGGCCAAGCGCACCCTGGCCACCAACCGAGGTGGTTGCCCCATCGGCTTCGAACCGCCACCCTGGCTCCTCGACCGCGCCTCGGAGATCCGGGAGAAGCTCGCGGCCTCCGGCGTACGTGTGGTCGGCGACCTCGCCGATCTGGTCCCCGCGGCCGTGGCGGGGGAGGACCCCGATCTGGTGACCCCCGAGGCGCAGCTCGAGGCCGCGGTCGACACCCTCGCAAAGCTCACCACCGAGTATTCGGACTCTCGGAGCTGGGGCCGACCGGCGGACGAGCCCGACGAGCCCGACGGGCTCCCTCAGTCGGCGACCGACACGTCGGAGACCTCGTAGCCGACCTCCTCGTCCATCGTGTTCGTGGCCTGGTCGACGTACACCGAGCTCGGGTAGCCCTGGCCGTCGGGCCACGTCACGTCGACCGACGCCGCCCCGGTGTCGTTGGCGGCGTCGATGACCTCGTTGATCGACACGCGCCGGAAGACGTCGACCGGTTCGCCCGCCTTCACCCCGCGGCCACTCTCGGCGTACACCGCATCGGTCACGTCGCCGCCCTCGACGGTGATCCGGATCGGCACCCCGGCAGCCAGGCAGAAGCAGCTCACGCGGAGCGTGTAGGAGTAGTCCTTCGGCTCGAAGTGGGGGTAGCTGCCCACCGTGGGCTCCGCGGTCGGCGACGGGCTCGTCGTTGCACTCGGGCTCCCGCCCACCTCGGTGCCGGTGCCCCCGGCCGGGTCGTCGCCGCAGCCCGCCAGGGCGAGGCAGGCAACGGCGGTGACGAGCCCGACGGCGGACGTGATGCGCGGCATGACGATCGGACGTCCTAGTGGACCCGAAGGATCCGGATATCGGTCGACGCGCTTGGATGGTGCTGTCAGGGTGGGAGCACCTGCCCGGCTCGACTCTCGCGGAGGAACCATGACGGACCCGAAGGACAACGCCGACCTCAAGGCCAAGATGCGTGAGGCGCTGGATCGCAAGAAGGGCAACGACAAGGGCGTGCCGAAGGACGGCCCCGTCAAGGAGAAGGCGCACGGCTCGGAGGTCGTGGGTGGCGCCCCGAAGGTGCATCGACGCAAGGCCGGGGGAGGAGGCAGCTGACGGAGCGGAGCGACGTCAGGTACCTCGATGGTGGTCGAGCAAGCCGTCGCACCCGAGCGAAGCGAGGGAGCGAACCGGCGTGTCGAGACCCAGTGAGGTCGATGGCCACGCCTCCATGGACCGATGCGAGCTCGCGACCGGCGTGTCGAGACGCGGTGACCATACGCGCCTCCCGGGGGTGAGGAACCCCACTCGGGACGGGGCCGCCGAGGCGGCCTGACCTTGGCAGGATGGACCAGTTGTCCGTGACCCGTTTGTTCCTGAGGAGTGCCCGTGCAGTTCGGTCGTAGCTACGAGGAGTTCGAGGTCGGCGCGACCTACAAGCACTGGCCGGGCAAGACGGTCACCGAGTACGACGACCACCTGTTCTGCCTGCTCACGATGAACCACCACCCCCTGCACCTCGACGCGAACTATGCCGAGGAGACCACGCAGTTCGGCAAGAACGTCGTGGTCGGCAACTACGTCTACTCGATCCTGCTTGGCATGTCGGTGGCCGACATCTCCGGCAAGGCGATCGCCAACCTCGAGGTCGAGTCGCTGCGCCACGTCGCGCCGACGTTCCACGGCGACACGCTCTACGGAGAGACCACGGTGCTGGACAAGACCGAGAGCAAGAGCAAGGACGACCGGGGCGTCGTGTACGTCGAGACCATCGGCTACAACCAGGACGGCAAGGTCGTCTGCATCTTCCGCCGCAAGGTGATGGTGCCGAGGAACAGCTACCTCGAGGCCCGTGGCGGCGAGCAGCCCGGTCGCCCGGTACCGCAGCCCGACAAGAACTGGCCGGGCCGCAGCTAGCCGGCCGGGGGACCGGATGCCGCCGCGACCGGGACCGCGACCGGCGCGAACGCCCGCGCCAGCGGGAGCAGGCCCAGGATCAGCACCATCGGGACGGCGAAGCCCACCCGCAGCGATCCGGAGCCGACCAGCCCGGTCAGGACCGAGCCCAGCAGCGCGCCGACGTAGTTGAACTGGTTGAAGCGGGCGATCACCGCGTCCACCCGGGCCTGCCGGGCACCGAGGTCGACCTCGTCGCCGCCGGCGATCCGGGCCGCCGCAGAGAAGCTCAACGGGGCGACCACCGCCACGCCGGCTCCGAGGAGCGTGAAGCCGACGACCGCCACCGGCCAGGTCGGTGCGAAGACCACGACGGCCAGGGCGGCGCTGGCCACCACGGCGCTGACGCGCAGCACGGCCACCGGGCCGTACGTCGCGACCAGGCGGTCGCCGGCCAGCCGGAGGATCCCGCTCGCGACCAGATAGGGGAACGTCGCAAGCGCAACCAGGTGCGAGGGCGTTGAGAACGTGTGGTCGAGGTACGTCGGTCCCCAGGTCGCCGCGGCGGTGTCGACCATGTAGAAGAGCACCATCCCGAGCCCGACCAGCAGGATCGGCCGCCACGGCACGGCGACGGTCTGGGCGGCGGCGGTGGTCCCGTGGTCACGCGCCAGGAAGGGCGCGAAGGCCACCGCCAGTGGGACGACGGCGAGCGCGGCGTTGGCCTCGAGCGGCAGGTTCGCGGTCGCGAGCGTGAGGCCGGCCCCGATGACGCCGCCCAGGGTCCAGGCGCCGTGGAACGACGGCAGCATCGGTCGCGACCTCCGGTGCTCGAGCGCCACCGCCTGCATGTTGACCGTCGCGTCGATGACGCCGAGCGCGACGCCGTACACCGCGAGCCCGGCGACGAACACCCACAGCGCGGGAGCCGTGGTGAGGACCGGGACCGCGACGGCGGTCAGCCCGAGACCGACGCGCAGCATGGTGGCGCTGTCGCGTCGTGCGGCGAACTTCTCGGCGACGACCGAGCCGAGACCCGCGAGGAGCACCATCATCAGCAGGAGCAGCGACAGGTCGAGGTCGGCGAGGTGCCACCGGTCGGAGAACTTGGGCAGCCGGGTGGTCAGGCTGATGAAGACCAGACCCTGGGTGAGGAACGCCGCGGCGACGGCGGGGCGCGCCCGGGGGAGGTCCATTGTCGAATCGTGGCACGACTGCTCTGGTCCACTGGCGCATTAGATCCAGAAAATGGTGTTTGCTTTGCTGCCGGTGCGGGACTATCGCCGGACCGCACGCGAACAAGGAGATTGCATGGCACGCACCGGGCAGCAGATGCGCAGTCGCACGACGAGGGCGATGGCCGACCGGTCGTCCTCGACCACAACCACTCGCACCGCTCGGGCGCCCAAGTCCGACCTCGGCGACAAGCTGCGCTACCGCTTCGACAACAGCATGTCGCGCGGCACGCCCGCTCTCATTGCGTGGCTGTTCGCGGCGACCCTGGTGCTGATCTTCGTCTTCGCGGTGCTCGTGACGGTCTTCCAGCTGCCCGACGAGGCGGACCGGCACGGCTTCTTCCGTCAGCTGTTCAACAACCTGCTGCACGCCCTCGACCCCGGCACCATCGGCGGCGACAACGGCCCCTGGCGGTTCCTGCTCACGATGCTGGCGCTGACGCTTTGCGGTCTCTTCATCGTGTCCGCGCTGATCGGTGTCATCGCCACCGGCATCGACAGCAAGCTCGCCGAGCTCCGCCGCGGCCGTTCCATCGTGCTCGAGACCGACCACAGCGTGATCCTCGGCTGGTCGGACTCGATCTTCACGATCGTCGGCGAGCTGACCATCGCCAACGAGAGCCGCAAGAAGCCGGTCATCGTGATCCTGGCGGACCGCGACAAGGTCGAGATGGAGGATGAGCTCAAGGCCAAGGTGCCCGACTTCCGCGGGACCCGGGTGATCTGCCGTTCGGGGTCCCCGATGGACATCGACGACTTGAGGCTGAGCAGCCACCAGACGGCCCGGTCGGTGATCCTGCTGGCACCGGACTCCGAGGATCCCGACAGCGAAGTCATCAAGACGCTGCTGGCGCTCACCCACGGCGGCAGCGAGGGGCCGCGCATCGTCGCCGAGATCCGCAACCCCAGCAACCTCGAGGCGGCCCGTCTGGTCGGCGCCGACCGCACGGTGCTGCTCGACATCCGCGAGACCATCGCCAAGCTGGTCGTGCAGACCTCCCGCCAGTCCGGAGCGTCCGCCGTCTACACCGAGCTCTTCGACTACGACGGCGACGAGATCTACTTCCTCGAGGACCACCACCTGGACGGCACGACGTACGGCGAGGCGCAGTTGGCCTTCGAGAACGCCTCGGTCATCGGGTTGGTCGCCGCCGGGATCCCGAGCCTGAACCCGCCGCCGGACACCGTCATCGCCGGTCACGGCCTGGTCGTCGTCGCGGAGGACGATTCGGCCCTCGAGGGCCAGGCACGCGCCCTCGCGGAACCGGATCTCGCGCAGCTCGGCTCCGAGACCGGCTCGGACGAGCACCCCACCCGGGCGCTGCTGATCGGCTGGAACGAGCGCGCGCCGATCGTGCTGCGCGAGCTGGACCACTACGCGCAGCCGGGCTCGAAGCTGACCGTGCTCACGTCGTTCGGGGCGCCGGACGTGCCCGCCCTCGAGAGCCTGGGCGTCACCGTCGTCTCCGGAGCGACCACGGACCGCGCGACCCTGGAGCAGCACGTCGTCGACGGCCTCGACCAGGTGATCGTGCTCTGCTACTCCGACGACCTCGGCGTCCAGGCAGCCGACGCCCGGACCCTCGTGACGCTGCTGCACGTCCGCGACATCCTGTCCAGCTTCGGGTCGACGACGCCGGTCGTCAGCGAGATGCTCGACGACCGCAACCGGGTGCTGGCCCAGGTGGCCCAGGTCGACGACGTCGTGGTGAGCGGCGAGATCGTCAGCCTGATCGTCACCCAGCTCTCGGAGGACCAGCGGCTCGAGCTGGTCTTCGCGGAGCTGCTCGGGGACGACGGCGCGGAGATCTACCTGCGGCCCGCCGAGTGGTACGTCCAGCCGGACGCGGAGGTCAGCTACGCCACGATCGTCGCCGGTGCCGTGCGCCGCGGCGAGACGGCGATCGGCTACAAGTCCGAGCAGCTCGGCCGCGCGGAGGGCACGGCGTTCGCGGTCGTGGTCAACCCGGCCAAGTCGGAGCGCTTCACCGTGCGTCCCGGTGACCGGGTCGTCGTCCTGGCCGAGTCCTAGGGTCGATGGGGTCAGACTCGTGCCATGAGCGAGCATGAGCTGTGGCTGGTCCGACACGGCCAGACCGAGTGGAGCCGGGACGGGCGGCACACGTCGACGACCGACCTGCCGTTGCTCCCCGAGGGCGAGGAGGTGGCGCTCGGGTTGCGCGCGCGGCTGGCCGAGCCCGACTTCGCCCTGGTCCTGACCAGCCCGCGGCTCCGGGCCCGCCGGACGGCGGAGCTGACGGGCTTCGCCGACGCCGAGCAGGCCGAGGATCTCGCGGAGTGGGCGTACGGGGACTACGAGGGCATCACCACCGACGAGATCCGGAAGAGCGTCCCGGGCTGGACCGTGTGGACCCATCCGAGTCCCGGGGGCGAGTCCGCTGCGGACGTGGCGAGGCGCCTGGACCGGGTGGTGGAGCGGGTCCGCGCCACCGACGGTCCGGTGCTGGTGTTCGGGCACGGGCACTCCCTGCGAGTCCTGGCCGCTCGCTGGCTGGGGCTGCCCGGAACCGACGGCAGGCTGCTCCGGCTCGACACCGCGACCGTGTCCGTCCTCGGTTATGAACGCGGGACCGCCGTCGTGCTGCGCTGGAACTGCTCTTGACCATGTGAGCCTCGGCCGGGGACCGTATTGCGCATGTCAATGAGTGCCGGCTGCCCACGCTGCTCGGCCCCGGTCGCCGAGTTGACGCTCGGGCCGGACGTCGACTGGTCGTGTCCCGAGCACGGCTCGGTCGTGCCCCTGTGGCGGCCGTCGGAGGCGTCGTACGACGCGTTCGCCGAGCACCTGAAGACGGCTTCGTCGTTCCCGACGTACCTCCCGTGGCCGATGAGTCCCGGCTGGACCGTGACCGACTTCGCGGTGGTGGGTGACGGGGCCGACCGGACGCGCGCGACGATGACCTGTTCTTCGGGGACCAGCGAGCTCGACGGCCCAGTCGATGTGCTCGTGGTGACCGAGGAGGCAGGCACCGGGCTCGGGGCCCGTTGCGCGGGCACCCGCCACGACGATCCGGGGGTCGGCGAGGGACCGCCGACCGTCCGGGTGCGGATCGAGAGCGTGCAGGTGCCACTCTGGCCGGTGTCGACCAGCGGCCAGCCGGGGGAGTGGGACCGCTCGGTGGTCGTGGGCGAGGCACATGGTCGGTGGTTGTGGATCGTGCTGCGACCCGCGTCGGCGATCCTCCTCCTGCAGGACGACTGGATCCTGCGCGACGTCTCCCGGCTCGGCCCGCCGCTGGTGGAGACGCCCTTCGGGGGCCCGCCGCCCCCCTGGTGACCTCGGCGGGGCTGAGGCACGGCCTAGGCTCGCCGCGTGCGCATCGACCTCCACAGCCACTCACGCGCCAGCGACGGCACGCAGTCGCCGGAGGAACTGGTGCGGGCCGCGCTGGCCGAGGGTCTCGACGTGCTGGCGATCACCGACCACGACACCTCCGAGGGGTGGGGCGAGGCGGAGCGCACCGCCCGCGAGGTCGGACTGGAGCTGGTCCGTGGCATGGAGATCAGCACCAAGCACCAGGGCCGTGGCGTGCACCTGCTCGCCTACCTGCCGGACCCCACGTATCCCCCTCTGCTCGCGCAGCTGGAACGGGTCCTCGAGGGTCGCCGGTCGCGGGTGCCGGTGATGCTCGACCGGCTGCGGGGGATGGACATCGAGATCTCGGACGAGGACGTGCGGCGTGCGTCCGGCGGCACCGCGGCGACCGGGCGGCCGCACGTGGCCGATGCGCTGGTCGCGCTGGGCCGCGTGACGGACCGGTCGGAGGCCTTCGACCGCTACCTGGGCGCCGGCCGTCCCGCGCACGTCGACCGCTACGCCGCCCCGCTGGTCGAGATGATCCAGCTCGTCGGCGACGCAGGGGGGGTCAGCGTGATCGCCCATCCGTGGGGACGCAGCGGCCGGCGCTGGCCGGGGGAGCGCGAGCTCGCCGCGCTCAGGGACGAGGGCCTGTCGGGTGTCGAGGTCGACCACCAGGACCACGATGTCGACTCGCGCCGCGTCCTGCGCGCGATCGCGCGCGACCTCGACCTCGTCGTCACCGGCTCCAGCGACCACCACGGCACCGGGAAGGTCGACCACGAGCTGGGCGTGAACACCACGTCGCCGGAGGACTATCACCGGCTGCTCGACCTGGCGGCGGCCGCGTCCGCGCGGTCGGGGCGGAGGACACCCGAGGTGGTCCGCCCCTGACCACCGCACGACAATGCTCGGTTCGCCCGCTTGCCGCAGGAGACCCGATCGAGCCTGTCGAGATCACTTGCGGCCGATGGACTGGAAGCGCTGCAGCAGCCGGTTGGGGACGACGCGGGCCGCGGTCGCGATGGCCTTGTACTGCATGCTCGGGATCGAGTAGGTCCGGCCCTTCGCGTAGTCGGCCAGCGCCTCGGACACCAGCCTGTCGGCGTCCAGCCAGAGGAAGTCGGGAGCCGAGCCCCGGTCGACGTCCATCCGTGCGTGGAACTCCGTCCTGGTGAAGCCCGGGCACAGCGCCATGACGGTGACGCCCTGGTCCTGGTACTCGTTGGCGGCCCACTCGCTGAAGCTGTTCACCCAGGCCTTGGCTGCGGCGTAGGTGCCGCGGGGCAGGAAGGCTGCGACGCTGGAGACGTTGATGACGCCGCCGCGCCCCCGCTCGGTCATCCCGCCCAGGGCCGCGTGGGTCAGCCGGAGCACCGACGTCACGAGCACCTCGAGCATCGCCGTCTCGGCATCGGCCGAGTTGTCCAGAAAACGGCCCTTGAGGCCGAACCCGGCGTTGTTGACCAGCAGGTCGACCGGGCGTTCGCGGTCGGCCAGGCGAGCCTCGACGCGGGCCAGCGACTCGCGGTCGACGAGGTCGGCCGGCAGTACCTCGATCTGCACGCCGAACGAGGCGCGCAGGTCGGCGGCGACCGACTCGAGCCGGTCCTCATCGCGGGCCACGAGCACCAGGTCGTAGCCCTGCTGGGCGAGCTGGGCGGCGAAGCTGTGGCCGATTCCGGCGGTGGGACCGGTGACCAGGGCAACCAGGGGGGTGGCACTCGATTCAGACATGGCTCAAGTCAAACAGGTGCCTGCGCCATCTGCGGCGTTCGGTCCGGCATGATTGTCCCGATGACCACGACACTCGCGATCGCCAACCAGAAGGGCGGCGTCGCCAAGACCACGACCGTGGCCTCCCTCGGGGCCGCGCTCGCCGAGCTCGGACACTCGGTCCTGCTGGTCGACCTGGATCCCCAGGCCTGCCTCACGTTCTCGCTCGGCGTCGACCCCGAGGACCTCGAACTCTCCATCCACCACGTGCTCACCAAGGGCCTCGACGCCAGCGAGGTGATCCTCGAGACCGAGGACGGCGTGGACCTGCTGCCGGCCACCATCGAACTGGCCCGGGCCGAGGCCGACCTGCTCACCCGCACCGGTCGCGAGCACGTCATCAGGGCCGCCATCGAGGCGCTGGAAGAGGAGCAGGAGGAGGGCGCCGGCTACGACTGGGTCCTGCTCGACTGCCCGCCGTCGTTGGGCGTCCTCACCGTGGCGGCGCTGACCGCCGCGGACGGCGTCCTGATCCCGTTGCAGTGCGAGACGCTCTCGCACCGTGGCGTGGGGCAGCTGCTCGACACGGTGCACGACGTACGCCGGTTCACCAACCGCGGGCTGGAGGTGTGGGGCGTGCTGCCGACGCTGTACGACGGGCGCACCAACCACTCGCGCACCGTGCTGGAGACGATTGCCGACACCTACGACCTCGACGTGATCGAGCCGCCAATCCCCAAGACCATCAAGTTCGCCGAGGCGCCGGCCGCCGGCCGCTCCATCCTGTCCACCAGCCGCAGCAGCAAGGGTGCCAGGGCCTACCGCGAGGTCGCGGCCAACCTCGTCCTGCGCTCGCAGCATCCCGGGACGACGAAGAAGTCGAAGCGGGACTGACCAGTGAGCCGTCATCGCGCCAAGGTACGGCCCCGCTACGGGCGGATCGCCCTGTTGTCCTCCTCGCTCGCGGTGACCGGGATCGCCGTTCTCGGCGGCACCGGCGTGTTCTCCTCGGCCGCGACCGACTCGAGTGGCGACCCGGGCCGGACGGCCATCGGGATCGTCTCGACGCCCGACCCGGATCCGCAGCCGAGTGCGCCGGCCAAGGTCACCGCGACCTCCGGGTCGCCCGACACGACCGTCGTCGAGACGGCCGTGGACGACACGGCCCTGCCGGCGGGCTCGGGCAGCGGCCGCCGGATCGTCTTCAGCGAGAGTCGCCAGCGCGTCTGGCTGGTCGACGCCGGCAAGCGAGTCGCGCGGACCTACCTGGTGTCGGGAAGCCTGTACGACAACCTCGACCCCGGCACCTACTCCGTCTACTCGCGCTCGGAGCAGGCCTACGGCGTGGACGACTCCGGGACCATGAAGTACTTCGTGCGGTTCACGCAGGGCGACACCGCGGCCATCGGCTTCCACGACATCCCGATCAACAACGGCGAGCCGTTGCAGACCGTCGCCCAGCTCGGCACCCCGCTCTCGCACGGCTGCATCCGCCAGAAGCGTTCCGACGCGATCGCGCTGTGGGACTTCGCGCCGCTCGGCACCACCGTGGTCGTCACCGCCTGACCCCCGACGTGCGAAGACCCGCCCGGAGCGATCCGGGCGGGTCCTGTCGTGCGTGGTGTCCGGCCGACTCAGGCCTCGACGACCGCCGCCGGTGCGGCGTCTCCGCCCCCGGACGAGCGGCGACGCCGGTTGCGGTTGCGGTTGCGGGTGCCGGTGGTGCGGGCCTCCCCGTCGGGGGAGCCCTCGGTGGTCTTCACCGGGGGCGGGCCGTCGGCACCTGACTCGCCGCCGCGGGTCCGGGTCCGGTTGCGGTCGCGGTTGCGGTCGCCCCCGCCCTTGCGCTCGCCGCCGTCACGGCCGCCGCGGCCGCCTCGGTCGCCTCGGTCGCGGTCCCGGTCCGTGCGCTCGCGCGGCGCCTGGGGCGCCGGGTCGACGATGCGGCCCTTGGTGCCCGGCGCGATGCCCTGGTCGTGGTAGAGGTGCTCGGACGTCGAGTAGGTCTCCTGCGGCTCGTCGAACGGCAGGTCGAGGGTCTTGTTGATCATCTTCCAGCGGTGCAGGTCCGCCCAGTCGACGAACGTGATGGCGATGCCGGTGGCACCCGCGCGGCCGGTGCGGCCGATCCGGTGGACATAGGTCTTGTCGTCCTCCGGGCAGGTGTAGTTGATGACGTGGGAGACGCCGGCGACATCGATGCCGCGAGCGGCCACGTCGGTGGCGACGAGGACCCGGAGCTTGTCCTCACGGAACTTCGTCAGGGCCTTCTCGCGGGCCACCTGCGCCATGTCGCCGTGCAGCGGGCTGGCGTCGAAGCCGCGCTCGGTCAGGTCGTCGGCGACCCGCTGCGCCTGGCGCTTGGTGCGGGTGAAGACGATGACCTTGCCGGCGTCCTCGGCCTGCAGGACGCGCGCGATGATCTCGGGCTTGTCGAGGTCGTGGGCGAGGTAGATGAACTGCGCGGTGGCCGGCACCATCGTCGTGTCGTAGGACGACTCGGCGCGGATGTTCATCGGGTGCCGCATGTGGGTGCGCGCCAGCGAGACGATCGCGGCCGGCATGGTGGCCGAGAACAGCATCGTCTGGCGGGTCTCCGGGGTCATCGACAGGATGCGCTCGACGTCGGGCAGGAAGCCGAGGTCGAGCATCTCGTCGGCCTCGTCGAGGACCAGTGCGTGGACGTGGGAGATGTCGAGCGCGCGGCGATTGCACAGGTCGATGAGGCGACCCGGGGTGCCGACGACGATGTCCACGCCCGACGCCAGCGTGTCGAGCTGCTGGTCGTAGCCCACGCCGCCGTACACGGTCAGGACGCGGAGGCCCCGGTCCTTGCCGGCGAGGTGGAGGTCGTTGGAGACCTGGAGCGCGAGCTCACGGGTCGGGGCCACGATCAGGGCCTGCGGCTTGCCCTGCGGGATGTCGGCGTAGTCGACGTCCTTCGGCGCGATGCTGCGCTGGAGGACGGGGATGCCGAACGCGAGGGTCTTGCCGGTGCCCGTGCGGGCCTGGCCGATCAGGTCGGTGCCCATCAGGGCCACGGAGAGGGTCATCTCCTGGATCGCGAACGGGGTCACGATGTTGGCGCGCTCGAGCGCGTCGCAAATCTCGGGGAGTACCCCGAGCTCTCGGAAGGTGGTCAGTGTCTTTCGCTTTCGTCAGTTCAGCCTGAGGAGCCGATTCGTCGTGGAATGCGGCGGACTCGTCGGTGCGAAACCTCGGAAAGGGAACTATCGACAGCATCTGCCGCGCACATACTGGGCCGCGCCGACAGGAGCGGCGCGACACTTCTTCATCCTCAGTCTATCGGTAGGGTCATTGCATGACTGCATCGACGGACGACGCCCTCGAGGACGACGTCCCGGTCGCCTTCCAGGACCCCACCTACCGCGAGGCAGTGGTCGACCTGCTGGGGGTGATCGCGTACGGCGAGATCTCGGCCTTCGAGAGGCTCGCCGAGGACGCCAAGCTGGCGCCGACCATCAAGGACAAGGTGGCGATCGCGGCCATGGCGAGTGCGGAGTTCGGCAAGGTCGCACTGCTCCACGATCGGCTCACCGAGCTGGGTGCGGAGCCCTTCGAGGCGATGGCGCCGTTCCGCCGGGCGATCGACCTCTTCCATGAGCACACCAGACCGGCGGACTGGTACGAGGGCCTGGTCAAGGCCTACGTCGGTGACGGGCTGGCCAACGACTTCTACCGCGAGATCGCGGCCTATCTCGACACCGCGACGCGCGACCTGATCGTCTCCTCCCTCGAGGACACCGGCCACTCGGCGTTCGCGATCGACCGGGTCCGCGCGGCGATCGCCGCCGACCACCGACTCGGCGGGCGACTGGCGCTGTGGGGCCGCCGCCTGATGGGCGAGGCCCTGACCCAGGGCCAGCGAGTGGCTGCGGAGCGGGACGCTCTGTCCGCGCTGCTCGCCGGCGGCGTGGACCGTCCCGGTCTCGACCTGGCTGCCATCGGCCGGATGTTCACCCGGCTCACCGACCGGCATGCCGAGCGGATGGCGGAGCTCGGCCTCGCCAGTTGAGCCGGCGGTGGCCGGGGGTTCTCGGTGTGGCGGTCGCCCGCTGCGGCGCCACGCCTTCGCCCTTGAGGCTCCCGGGCGTGCCTGTGCCTGCGGTGTCCGGTGGTGCGGACCGACGCTCTCCCTGGCCCTCGCTCGGTGGTTGAGGAGGTTGCTTGCGTAACCTCCTCAACCAGCGAGGGGGCCGTCAGCCGCGGAAGCCGACCTGGCCGGAGACGCCGCCACCGATCTCGACGTACGCGAGCTTGCCTGCCGGCACGATGATCTTGCGGCCCTTGGCGTCGGTCAGGGTGATGATGCCGTCGGACGACACGGCGTCGGCGACGATCTTCTCGACGCCGTCGGCCGTCTCGTTGGTCTCCACTACCAGCTCTCGAGGTGAGTGCTGGACGCCGATCTTGACCTCCACGGGTCCTCCTGTAGAACGTTGCGGTGCTCGGGTGGTTCGGGAAGCGTGCGGGTGTCAGTGCTCCAGCGGGTAGCCGCGGATGCCCCGCCAGGCGAGGCCGGCGACCAGCGCGGCCGCGTCGTCGCGGCCGATGCCGCCCGCTTCTGTGAGCCAGAACCGGGCGCTGACCTGGGCCATTCCCACGAGTGAGACCGCGAGCAGGCGTGACGCGGCGTCGGGGAGGCCGGTGTCCTCGTGGATGACGTGCGCGATCATCGTCGCGCACTCGCCGGTGACCCGCTCCACATGGTTGCGGACGGCGGGCTCGCTGGTCAGGTCGGACTCGAAGACCAGCCGGAAGGCCCCGCTCTCGTTGGCGACGTACGCGTAGAACACGTCGACCGTCGCCTCCACCCGTTGCCTGTTGTCGTGGGTCGAGGCCAGCGCCTGCCGGCAGTTCTCGATGATCTGGTCGCACGACGCGTCCAGCAGCGCGAGGTAGAGCTCGAGCTTGCCCGGGAAGTGCTGGTAGAGCACCGGCTTCGAGACGCCGGCGCGCTCGGCGATGTCGTCCATGGCGGCGGCGTGGTAGCCCTGCGCCACGAACACCTCGAGGGCCGACTCCAGCAGCTGCGCACGACGTTCGCGGCGGGGCATGCGGCCGCCGCGGGGCCGCGCCCCGTCGACGTCGTACTGGCCAGCGCCCAACTCGTGCTCCTCGGACTCAGGTCTCGATTCCCTGCGCCTTGACCCTACCCGTCGTGCCGTCGGGTCCGGATGACGGGACGCGGCGCGATACGTCGGGGGTCAGCGGGGAACATGGACGGAGTCCGCGGCGTTGAGTCGAGGACCACCGAAGACCCCCAGAGGAGCATGTTGTGTCCTTTCCACCGCTCGTGGAGCCGGCGACCGAGCTGACCATCGACGAGGTACGGCGCTACAGCCGTCACCTGATCATCCCCGACGTCGGGATGACCGGTCAGAAGCGGTTGAAGAACGCCAAGGTGCTGGTGATCGGCGCCGGTGGCCTGGGCAGCCCGGCACTGCTCTACCTGGCCGCGGCCGGCGTGGGGACGCTCGGCATCGCGGAGTTCGACGAGGTCGACGAGTCCAACCTGCAGCGCCAGATCATCCACGGACAGTCCGACATCGGCCGGCCGAAGGCCGAGTCTGCGCGGGATTCCATCAAGGAAGCCAACCCCTACGTCAACGTGATCGTGCACAACGAGCGCCTCGACAACGACAACGTGATGCAGGTCTTCGAGGGCTACGACCTGATCGTCGACGGCACCGACAACTTCGCGACCCGCTACATGGTCAACGACGCGGCGTACTTCCTGAAGATTCCCTACGTCTGGGGCTCGATCTACCGGTTCGACGGCCAGGCGTCGGTGTTCTGGCCGCACGCCGAGGACGAGAACGGTCAGAGCGCCGAGGCGCCCTGCTACCGCTGCCTCTACCCCGAGCCCCCGCCGCCGGGCATGGTCCCGTCGTGCGCCGAGGGCGGGGTCCTGGGCGTGCTCTGCGCGAGCATCGGCTCCATCCAGGTCAACGAGGCGATCAAGCTGCTCACCGGCATCGGTGACCCGCTGGTCGGCAAGCTGATGATCTACGACGCCCTGGAGATGGAGTACCGCAAGCTGCGGATCCGCAAGGACCCGAACTGCGCGCTCTGCGGTGACCACCCGAGCGTCACCGGGCTGATCGACTACGACGCCTTCTGCGGCGCGATCTCGGAGGAAGCGGCCGACGCGGCCGCGGGCTCCACGATCTCGGTGGTCCAGCTCGAGCACATGCTCAAGGAGCGCGCCGAAGGGACCCGCGACTTCGTGCTCGTGGACGTCCGCGAGCCGAACGAGTACGAGATCAACCAGATCCCGGGCTCCGTGCTGATCCCCAAGGGCGAGTTCCTCAACGGCAGCGCGCTGGAGAAGCTGCCGGCGGACAAGCAGATCGTCATGCACTGCAAGTCCGGTGTGCGCTCCGCGGAGACCCTGGCCATCGTGAAGGGTGCGGGCTATGCCGACGCCGTCCACGTGGGCGGCGGCGTGGTGGCGTGGGTCAACCAGATCGACCCGAGCCAGCCGTCGTACTGACCCTTACCTAGTCATGCCTAGTCATTTATGACTAGAACGGCGTAACCCGAACGGGTCACCCGTCGTTCCTCCTGAAGAACCGTGTGCCGGCACCTGTCGGCGCCACTTTCACGGGAGGAACCGCAGTGAGGTCCACGAAGTCCAGTCCCACCCGCCGGCTCGCCGGCATCCTGGCCGTTCTCACCACGGCGGTGCTCTGCTCCGCACTGGCAATGAGCGCGCCCGCCGTCGCCAAGGCCGGTGGCCGTGCCACGAGCGTGACCGCCGCGTGGGCTCCCGCGGCGACCGCCACGATCACGCCCGGGGTGATGATGTACACCGCCGGTGCGCAGTGCACCGCGAACTTCGTCTACAACGACTCCGCCGGCAACGTGTACGTCGGCTATGCCGCCCACTGCGCCGGCCAGGGCGCCGCCACCGACACCAACGGCTGCAACGTGCAGTCGCTGCCGCTCGGCACCCCGGTCACCTTCAACACCGGTGGCAGCCTGGCCAGCGACGGCACCCAGGTGGGCACCGGCACGCTGGCCTACTCCTCGTGGCTGACCGAGAAGTCGCTCGGCACCACGGATCCGAACACCTGCGCCTACAACGACCTCGCCCTGGTGAAGGTCTCGGCCGGCGACGTCGGCAAGGTCAACCCGTCCGTGCCGTTCTGGGGCGGCCCCACCGGCATCGACACCGACGGCACCGCCGCCGGCGACCGGGTCTACAGCTACGGCAACTCCAGCCTCCGTGCCGGTGTCAGCCAGCTGTCGCCCAAGACCGGCATCAGCCTCGGCGACGACGCGGCCGACGGTGGCTGGTCGCACCCGCTCTACACCGTGTCGCCCGGCATCCCTGGCGACTCGGGCTCCGCCTTCATGAGCGCCGACGGCAAGGCGATCGGCACCCTGTCGACGCTGGGCCTGGCCCCGCTGCCGTTGTCGAACAACATCGGTGACCTGGCCAAGGAGCTCGCGTTCGCCCAGGCGAACTCGGGCATCGCGGGCCTGCAGCTGGTCCTCGGCACCGAGCCGTTCGCGCCCGTCCTCTGATCCACCCCAGTCGGGGAGCAGGTCCCGCGGCGCAGCGGCCGCGGGATCTGTGACCCTCGCGTGATCCAAGCGGACGCCGGCCACCGGTAGTTTCCTTGGCATGAGGGCCCGGCACACCACGTCGGCGGTCGCAGCCGTACTGGCCGCCGCGCTGCTGGTGGTCGTCCTGGTGACCTGGGCCGCCTCGATCGGGCCAAGCGACGTGCTCCGGGGCGACGGCATCGCGCCGAGACGCACGGACCCCACGCAGCCCGCCACGACGTACACGCCGAGCGCCACCACCCCGCCCACGGACGGCGAACGCCTCCAGCAGCGGACCCCGGACGGCGACGCCAACCCGGTGGTCCGCGCCATCGCCTTCTTCATCGAGATCGCGACCCTGGTGCTCGCGCTCTACCTGCTCTGGCGGCTGCTGCGCTGGGCTCGTGAGACGTACGACGCCCGCGACCGGCGGGTGCCGGCGCCGGACGACGTGGACTTCGAGGTCATCTCGGCCCCGCAGGCAACCGACGAGATCCTGGCCGACGCCGAGCCCCAACTGGCCCTGCTCGACGTCGGGACGCCGCGCAACGCGATCGTGGCCGGCTGGCACCGGTTCGAGGTGCAGGCTCTGGCCGCGGGCTTCGGGCGCCGGCACTGGGAGACATCCTCGGAGTTCACGCTGCGGTTCCTGGACCTGGTGGCGGCCGACGAGCACGCCGTGTCGGTGTTCGCCGAGCTGTACCGCGAGGCGCGCTTCTCCGACCACGAGATCGGCGAGCCCGCGCGAGCGGCGGCACGCGAGGCCCTGTCGGCGATCCACGCGGGGCTGGGTGCCGGCACCAGCGGGCGGCCACGATGAACCCGCAGCGGTGGTGGTGGCGGGTGGCGGTCGCCGCCGTGCTCTTCGCGGTGCTGGCGGTCGTCTTCGCGCGCGTCGACTTCGAGCCGGACTTCCTGCGACTGGCGCTGCTCGTCGGGCTCGGGGTGGCGTTGGTCGGGCTGGTGCTCGACTCCCTGCCCGAGGTCGCCCCGCTCTGGGAGGTGCACGCCGTACGCCCGGCCACCCCGTCGGGCCAGGACCACCGCACCTCGCTCAACCTGCGCATCATCGAGGGACACCTCACGGGGCGCACACCCGACGCCGCCCTCCGGGACCGGCTGGCCGCCCTCGCCGACCAGGTCCTGCGGGTGCGGCACGACGTGGGCCGCGACGACCCGTCCGCGGCCGACCTCCTGGGACCGGAGCTGCACCGGGTCCTCACCGAACCGCCCCGACGGCTGAGCCGTGCCGAGATCGAACGATGCGTGCGAAGGATCGAGGAGCTGTGACCCCACCCGAGATGCCACCGAGGATGAGCGTCAAGGAGGCGGGGGACCTGGCCGGCCGGGTGCTCGACGAGGTGCAGAAGGCCGTTGTCGGCAAGCGCGAGGCGCTGATGCTGGTGCTGACCGCGGTGCTCGCCAAGGGTCACGTGCTCCTGGAGGACTTCCCGGGGCTGGGCAAGACCCTGGCCGCCCGGTCCTTCGCGCGGGTGCTCGGCCTGGACTTCGCGCGCGCCCAGTTCACGCCCGACCTGTTGCCGGCCGACCTCACCGGTTCCTTCCTCTACAACCAGCAGCGGTCCGAGTTCGAGTTCCGCCCGGGCCCGCTGTTCACCGGCCTGCTGCTGGCCGACGAGATCAACCGGACGCCCCCCAAGACCCAGTCGGCCCTGCTCGAGGCGATGCAGGAGCGCCAGGTCACGGTCGAGGGCGAGACGTTCCCGCTCCCGGAGCCGTTCCACGTGCTCGCGACCGCCAACCCGATCGAGTACGAAGGCACCTACCCGCTCCCCGAGGCCCAGCTCGACAGATTCCTCCTGCGGGTCAGCTTCGGCTACCCGACCGGGGACGAGGAGTACGACGTGCTGGTCCGCCGCGTCGAGCGGCGACGGGAGGAGGTCGAGCTCGACGCGGTGACCGACGCGGCCGGGCTGCTGGCGATGCAGGACGCGGTGGAGACCGTGCGGGTCGACGAGAGCGTCGGCCGCTACTGCGTCGCGCTCGCCGCCGCGACGCGCGCCCACACCGACGTACTCACCGGGTCCTCGCCACGGGGCTCGCTCGGGCTGCTCCTCGCGGCGCGCGGGTTCGCGGTGCTGCGCGGCCGCGACTACGTGATCCCCGAGGACGTGAAGGCCGTCTCGCGACCGGTGCTCGCCCACCGGATCACCGTGAAGCCGGAGCTCTGGATGACGTCGGCCAGCGGCAGCTCGGTCGTCGACGCGGTGCTCGCCCAGGTGCCGGCGCCCTCGACGCTGGAGGCACGCCGGTGAGGGCGGTGCTTCCCGGGTGACGGGCTGGCGGGCGACGGCCGCGCTGAGCCGGTCCCTGGTCGTGGGCGCGGTCGGCATCGGCCTCGCCGTGCTCGCGGGCGAGCCGGTGCTGGTGGTCCTGACGGCGCCGCTGATCATGTGCGGGGCAATGGGCCTCGCGTACCGGCCGACCAGGACACCGCGGCTGGCGACCCGCCTCGACCACTCCTCGCTGCACGAGGGCCAGGGCACGACCTCCCGGCTGGTGCTCGACGACGCCGACGACGTCGAGCACGTCACCCGGGTGGCCGCCGGGGCGCCGTACGTCGCCATGCATCCGTCCAACGGCCGGTTGGGCCGGATGGCCGGCCACGGGTCCGCCGACGTCGAGGTCAGCCCGCGGCGCTGGGGCAGGCGGTTGCTGGGCGAGGAGCGGATCGGGCTCAGCACCGCCTGGGCGGGCTACCGCTGGGGACCGGTGCCGATGATCGGCGACGAGATGCGGGTGGTGCCCGCCACCGCGCCCTTCGACTCGCGCGCCGAGGCGCCGCAGCCGGTCGGCCTCGTCGGCGCGCACCGGTCGGCGCGCGTCGGCACGGGGACGGAGTTCTCCGGCATCCGCCCGTTCCAGCCGGGCGACCGGCTGCGGCGCATCCACTGGCGGGTGTCGGTTCGGACCGACCGGCTGCACGTCACGACGTCGCGGGCCGAGGAGGACACCGGGGTCCTGCTGGTCGTCGACGCGCTGGCCGACCACGGACGGTCCGAGGGCGTGGACGGGGCCGCGAGCAGCCTCGACCTGACCGTGCGGGCGGCGGCCGCGATCGCCGAACACCACCTGCGCCAGGGCGACCGGGTGGCGTTGCGGGTCATCGGCCGAGGCGGCGAACAGGTCGGGTACGGCGCCGGTCCACGACACCTGCGGGTCCTGCTGGGCACGCTGGCCGGCGTCCGTCCCCAGGAGCTGTGGGACGGCCAGCTGGACCGGCTGCGCTTCCGGACGAGTGCGGGCACCGAGGTGATCGTGTTGTCGCCGATGCTCTCCGAAGCCGTCGCGACGGCCACCGCCACGCTGGTCCGGCGGGGCCTGCCCACGCTCGTCATCGACACGCTGCCGCCCGACGCCGTGCCCGGGGTCGCTGAGGGCACGGACCCGCTGCTGGCCGATCTGGCGTGGCGGATGCGCCGCATCGAGCGCGAGCAGGTGCTGGCCCGGCTGAGCGGCCTGGGCTGCCCGGTCGTGGAGTGGCGGGGGCCGGGCACGCTGGACGACGTGCTGCGCCGGCTCGCGCGCCGCTCGCAGCTGCCCCGGGTGCGGATCCGATGACCGGGTGGACGCGGGGCCAGGCCCTGCTGCGGGTCCTCGTCCTGGCGGGGCCGCTGCTGGCGCTCTACTCGACCGCCCTGATCGGCTCGGCGCCCGCCGGCTGGCTCGCGGCGCTGACGGCCGTGCTCTGCCTGGCGTTCGCCGCGATGCCCGAGTCGGCCTTCGGCTCGGCGGCGATGCTGCTCGTCCTGGCCTGGTGGGGGATCTCGCTGCGGGACGGGCTGCACCCCGAGGCGCTCCTGGCCGCCGCTGGACTGCTGATGTCGCACGTGGCCGCGCTCCTGGCGTCGTACGGTCCCGGGGACCTGCCCGTGGACGGCGCCGTGGCCCGCACCTGGCTCCGGCGCGCCCTGCTCGTCTTCCTGGTCGCGCCCGTCGTCTGGGCCCTTTCGGCGGTGCTGCGCGACCAGCCCGAGGCTCCGGGCATCTGGCTGGCCGGGCTGGTGGCCGCGATTGCGGCGGCGCTGGTCGCGAGCGCGGCGTTCGCGGTCCGGAGTCCGGACTCCGGAGCGAGCCGGTGAAGCACCCCGAGGAATACGTCGAGGCCGTGCTCGCCTGTGTGGAGCGGATCCCGCGCGGCCGGGTCACGACGTACGGCGCAATCGCGGACGCGGTGGGCCGGTACGGCCCCCGGCGGGTCGGCAACGTGATGGCCGCGCACGGCGGACCCGTGCCCTGGTGGCGGGTCGTGCGCGCCGACGGCTCGCTGCCGCCGAGCCATCACGACGAGGCGCGGCAGTGCTATCTCGAGGAGGGCACGCCGTTGCGGCCCTCCGGCAACGTCGACATCGGCGCCGCGTTCTGGCAGCCGCCGGCTGGGCCTCGGGCTCAGGAGACGGCTGGGTAGGACCTCCGCGTCACGTCTGCTTGGGCAGCGGGACCGAGTGGACCAGGGCGATCTTCCACTCACCCGACTCCCGGCGCAGCACCATCGTCGTCGGCGCGGACACGTGGGTGGCCGCTCCCTCGAGCGTGTAACCCTGCTCGATCCACATGGTGACGATGCCGGTGTCGCCCCAGATCGTCTCGGTGACGTCGGAGATCTCGGAATGTACGCCGGACAGCATCGGCGTGAGCTGCCGGAAGTACGCCGCGATGTCGTCGCGGCCGCGAAGCCAGCGGCGGGAGATCTCGTCGATTCCTTGAGCCTCCGAGGCGATCAGTGCCTCCGCGGCGTCGATGTCGAGGTTGTCGAACGCGGCGAACATGCGCCGTACGACGGGCTCCAGGACGCCACCGGTCTCCGACGCGACATCCGGCGGCGGCAGGTGCTCGAGCTGCCTCAGGATGCCGAGCTGGTCGTAGTAGTTCTCGCCGGAGAGGATCGCTCCGTCGGATGCGTAGTGCAGCACCTCGCAGAACGGCTGGTCGATGGTCTTGCCGGTTGCCGGGAACGGGCCGAACGCGCCGTCGTTGGTGCCGCGGCCGTGGAACGTGCACACCGAGAAGTCGTCGCCGCCCAGGTACTGCGCGTCGTCGACCTTCGCGTCCGAGAACGATGCGTGCCATTGCTTCAGGTAGTCGACGAACTCGCCTGCTGTCTTGATCGTCAGGGACTGTGCCAGGTCCTCGAACATGAATCCTGGGGCGAGGTACTGCTCGATCTGCTGGTAGTCCCGGTTGTTGAAGTGCTCGTGAACGAGCCGGTGTGTGTCGGTGTGAGCCATGTCGGTCTCCAATTGAGCGAGGATTCCCCCGGTCCTTCACGACCTTGCTCCCGGCTGGGCGAAGATGCAATGCCCGGTCTGGGTCAACCACCAGACCGCCCCGGTGCCGCCATCGGGAAACCCTCGACGGTCCACGCGAGCTCGGCGAGGCTGGGCACCATGGCTCTTGCCGTCTGCCTGCTTTTCGATGCCCGGTCCGACTACGCGGTGAGGGGGCTGTGGTCTCGGCTGGAGGCAGACGGCGTGCGCACGCTGCAGAGTCACACCCACGGCCGCCACCACCCACACCTGTCGTATGCCGTGCTCCGCAGCTGGGATCTGTCGCGGGTGGAGTCGGCGCTGGCCACGCTGCCGGACCGGGGCCCGTTCTCGATGTCGTGCTACGGCACGCTCGCGTTCACGCGTGGCCGGGCAGCGCTGGCCCCGGCGATCAGCGCCGACGTGGCGCGGCGGCAGGAGCGGGTCGTCTCAGAGGTGGAGGCCACTGGCGCGGACCTGCACCGCAACTATCGGCCGGGCAGCTGGGTGCCCCATGTGTCCGTGGCCACCCGGGCGCAGGGGGCGAAGCTCGCCACCGTGGTCAAGGCGATCGCCGACGTACTGCCGTTGACCGTCCGCGTCGACCGTGCGGCGCTCGTCGACAGCGCCACCGGCGAGACCTGGCTGCTGGCACACATCCCCTGACCCTGGAGCTCCGAACCCCGAGACGCCACACGGACCGAGCAAGCCGTGCCCCGCCCGCCGGACCTCGGGTCAGGCTCCGGTTACTGGTCGTGCTCATCCCTGGTTGGCCGGGGGCCCTCCTCTCCTGTCGCCAGCCCGGTCCTTTCCTCAGCGGTCGGTCCCGGCGTCTCGTGATCTTCCGGATCCGCCGCGGAGGCAGCGTCCCTGTGGGGCGGACCGTCACCCCGCGGGACGGCTGGCTGCAATGACGACCGGGTCGTATGACCTTCGCGGAGCTGCGTCAGGCGGTGAACAGCGCGAGGTCTGCGCAGAAGTCCCGCCCGGCGGTCGGGTTGCGTCCCGCGACCTTCAGCTGCACGAACGACCCTTCGATCTCCACGTCATCGGAGGGATCGGTGGGAGTGCCACCGTCATCGACCATGACCTGGAACCGGAACTGTCCGGCGGTGACGAACACCCGCTCGCCGTCACCGTCGTACCACTTGTTCATGCCAGAGGTCGCGATGGTGATGGTCAACGTGCCGTCTCCGTTGTCCGTGACCTTCTGGTCGCGGTCGGTGATGCGGTAGACGTTCGTGTACGCCTTCCCCGTGGCGAGGTTGGTGAAGCTGGTGGTGCCGCGGACGTTGGCCTTGAAGTACACCAGGCCGCCGTTGCCCTTGGTCTTCATGAGCTCGTGGCCCTGGTCGTCCCACGAGCGGACCGCGTCGATGCCTTCACAGAACGTGAAGGGCTCCGATCCGGAGTCCTGGAAGTGCAGGTTCTCCACAACGGCGGCCGAGGCCCCCGATATTGCCGTACCGCACAGGAGCACGGTTGCCGCGATCGTTCCCACCAGCTTGGACATGAGTGTCATGGCTGCCTCTCGAGACGGCCGGTCGCTCCAGGGCTCGGCACGGTGTCGAGCTCGCCGACTGCTCTAACGCGAGTTTCATCGGCTGCCCGTCGAGATCGCTTCCCCTCGATGAGGTACTTCCGACTAGAGCGGTGTGCCCGCATCCCGACACTCGTCGTCCGGCCGAAGCTTCGGGACGTCATACGGATGGAGCAAACGGACGCCCTGTCCGTATGACGTCCGCGGGTGGGCTCGGGGCCGCGTCAAGCGCGGGCGCGCGCTCGCTCGGCGAGCCGCGCCAGCGCCATCGGGAAGATCTCGGCCGGGGGGTTGACCAGGCCGGCGCCGACCTGGCCGACGCCCGCGACCCTGCCGGCCATGCCGGTGTTGATCTGCGGCAGGATCCCGGTGCGGCAGACCCGGGTGACGTCGATCCCGCTCGGGACGCCCTGGAACTCCAGGACCGGGACCGTCCAGCGCGGGTTCTCGCCGAGAGTGATCTCGTGCATCCGTCGGGTGGTCGCCAGGGCGTCGGGGACCGAGCCGCCGACCAGGCGGACGATGGCCGGCGCGGTCGCCATCGCGAAGCCGCCGATGCCCGCGGTCTCGGTGATCGCGGAGTCGCCGATGTCGGGGTTGGCGTCGTCCGGCCCGTAGTCGCCCAGGTAGAGGCCGTCCGCGACCTGGGCGGGACCGGTGAACCACTCGTCGCCGGTGCCGGCGACCTGGATCCCGAAGTCGGTGCCGTTGCGCGCCATCGCGACGACCATCGTCGAGCCGTCGATGTCGCGGGCCGCGTCGAGCGCGAGCTTGCAGGCGGGCATCGCGAGGTTGAGGAAGAAGTGGTCGTTGCCGCCGATGAACCGCAGCGACTCGGCGACGTCGGCTGCGTCCAGGCCGCTGGTCACCATGGCGGGGGAGAGGTCGCGCAGCAGCATCAGGGTGCCGGCCCGGTTGCGGTTGTGGGCCTCGTCACCCATCTGCAGCATCTGGGTCACGATGCCGGTGACGTCGACGGGACCGGCTCCGTCACGCACGGTCCGGACCGCGCGCTGCAGCAGCGGCCCGAGCACGTCGCGCATCCAGCGCAGCCGGACCAGGACGTCGGGCGAGTAGGCGCCGTACCGGAGCACCTTGCCGAGCCCCTCGTTCAGCGAGCAGTGCGTACGCCGTCCGGTGGCCGGGTCCTCGAGCACGAACATCCACATGCTCGACGTGACGACACCCGCCATCGGGCCGACGGTGGCGTGGTGGTGGCAGGGCTCGAGCGAGACACCGTTGCCGGACTCGAACAGCGCGGCGGCGTCCTCGGGGTCGTCGACGAGTCCCTCCAGCGCGGCCCCGCCCATCAGGGCTCCGCGCAGCGGGCCGGACGCGCGGTCCCAGGTGATCGGCGGTCCGGCGTGCAGGAACTGGCCCGGGGCGAGGCCGAGCGCCTCGGCCGCGGGTACGACGTCGACGAGCTGGGCGGTGACACCGAGCATCGCCGCGAGGGCCCGGTTGTTGGCGTCGCGGCGCAGCGGGTCGGCGGCCACGGCCGCCAGGTCGGCCTCGGTGCGGGGCATCGGCGGACGCCAGTCGACGCGGGTCACGCTCGTCGCCTGCGCCTCGACGGCGTCGGCGAACAGGTCGGCGCCGACGTTCACGACGCCGGTCGGGACAGCGCTCATCGGACGCCCTCCATCAGCTCGATCGCGCGCCTGGTCGCGCCCGCGTTGGACAGGTGGACCTCGGCGCCGGCCTCGACCAGCGCCTGAACCTGGCGGTCGAGACCCTGCGGGTCCGCCTCGGTCCCGACGACCGCGATCACCACGGGTTGCCGGATGTCGACGATGGCCGGTGCTAGCAGGGCCGCCGGGTCGGGCTCGGCGCCGTGGCCCAGCACGAGGTCCAGCAGGACCACCGCGGTGTCGTCGTCGCCGGCAGCCCGGGCCAGGTGCTCGAGCCGGAGGGTGGGGTCGATCATCGGGTGCGCGCGGCCGGCCGTGAGGGCGTCGTCGCCGAAGTCGACCATCGTGTGCGCGGCCGCCGTCAGGTCCGGACCCAGCGCGAGCTCCGGCAGGAGCGGGATGTTGCTCCGGACCGGCCCCAGCGTCTCGGCCGCGACCAGCATCGCCTCGTCGCACAGCGTCCCGCCGACGAAGAGCCCGCGCAGGAAGCGACCCGTGGTGGCCGGCTCCACGCGGCCGCTGACCGGCCACTGCGGCACCTCGCGTCCGAGTCGGGTGAGCACGGTCTCGGTGGCCGCGGTCAGGTCGGGCTGCCCCGCGCCGAGCAGCGCGAACTCGACGGGGGTGCCCAGGGTGGCGGCGTACGCCCGGATCCCGTCGGCGACATCGGGGGCCGGCGGCTTCGACACGACCACGATCAGCTCGACGGCGGGGTCGGTGTCCAGGCGACGCAGCGCCTCCCGCGTCGAGCTGCCGCGGACGTCGGTCGACAGGTCGCGCCCACCGACGCCCAGGGCCGAGGTGACGCCGACGCCCGCCCGGTCGAGCAGGGCGAGCAGCTGCTGGCAGCCGGTGCCGGAGGCGGCCACGATGCCGACCGGGCCGGGCCGGACGGTGTTTGCGAAGCCGAGGCCGAGACCGTCGACCACGGCCGTGCCACAGTCCGGGCCCATCACCAGCAGGCCGCGGTCCGCGGCCGTCCGTTTGAGCGCCAGCTCCTGGTCGAGGGGCACGTTGTCGCTGAAGATCATCACGTCGCGCCCGGCGTCGAGGGCGTCCATCGCCTCGACCAGCGCGGAGGCGCCGGGCACCGAGACCAGGACGAGGCCGTCGTCCAGCTCGCGCAGGGCCGTGGCGGTCGTCCGATGGGGCGCGACCACGGCCGCGTCCGTCGTACGACGGTTGGCGTCGCGCAGCGCCCGGTCGACGCCGGCGAGCGCGTCCGCGAGGGACCCGCCGTCGGCGAGCCGGATCGCCACGACCAGGTCGTTGGGGGTCGCGTCCGGGGGCACCGTGAACCCCATCTCGGTGAGCACCTCGACGTTGAGCGGCGTCGCCATCGCCACCTGGGCAGCGGCGACGCCGTCGACCCCCTGGACCACCCGCGAGACTAGGAGCAGCGTCACCGAGTCGGCGTACGCGCCGGGTCGGAGCTCGACGTGTGCGTTCATGCTGCGTCCTCCCGCTGGGACAAGCCGGCCAGTGCCCACTGCCCACCCTCCAGCAACCCGGCGCCGGACGTGTGCCCGACCGCCGCGAGTGCGGTGGCGCGCGCGGGCTCGGCGGCCGTCCCGACCGCCGCGACCCAGGCTGCGAACTCGGGCAGGACCTCGCCCCACAGTGCGCACGCCAGGAGCGTCGCGGAAAGCAGCGTCGTGCGGCTCAGGTGCGACCGCACCGCGGCGTCGATCTCGGGGGTCGCGACGCCGGCCGCGCGATGGATGGCGAGCCAGCCGCAGAGCACGTCGTCGGCGTACGGCGTGAGGCCGTCGCCGGAGCCGACCATTCGCGCCACGGTGTCCGGGTCGAGCCGGGTGGACGACCCGCTCGGGGCCGGGACCGACCCGAGCCGGGGGACCGTCACGTCGACGTACCGCCCGGGCACCAGCGCGGACCCGTCGACGCGCAGCACGCCGTCGCGCACCTCGGCGCGGTGACCGGCGAACGGCAGCTCGGGTCCCGCGATCCGCAGTGCGCACGGCACCGCGGTGGCCGTGGCGGCGACGACGCCGACGCAGCGGCCGCCGAGGTCGACGTACAGCGCGTGCCGTCCGCGGTGGACCACCGGGACCGGTCCGTCGGGTGCGTTGCGCAGCCGCTGCCCGACCCTGGGCGGCGCACTCACGGGGATCATGTGGGGTCCCTGCGGCAACCGGAGCGCAGCGAGGATTGCCGTGGGGTGGTCACCTTGGGGTCCCTGCGGCAACCGGAGCGCAGCGAGGATTGCCGTGGGGTGGTCACTCGCCCGACGCTAGCCGGGGCGATTACGGTTTGCCGATGTGAGGTTGTGCCAACGAACCCGGAGAGGGAGCGCACATGTTGATAGGCGGTGACGATCGCGGGGCCGTCCTGGCGCGGCTGGACGCCCTGCACTCGGGGCTCACCCAGATCGTGCTGGAGGGGGGCAACCTCGATGGCATCGCCGCCGAGGTCGCGCGGGTGCTGGACGTCGGGGTGATCGTGACGTCGACCGACGGCCGGGAGCGGGCGGCCGCGTTCACCGACGACCTGCGCATCCTGCTGGAGGCTCACGAGCTCGTCGACCCGACCGGCCGTCTGCGGGTCGAGCGGATCGGCGGGGACCGCGGGATCGTGGTGGGCGACGGCGAGATCCGCGCCCTGCGCGTCGCGGCCGGCGGCGCCGACCTGGCTCGGCTGATCTGCCTGCGCCCGGGTGCCCCGCTGTCGTCCGACGACGTGCACGCCCTCGAGCGGGCCGCGGCCGTCGCCGCGCTGCTGATCAGTCGCGAGGAGGCCGTCACGGCCGTCGAGAACAAGTACCAGGGCGACTTCCTGCGTGACCTGTTCCTGCGCCGCGCCGGCGACGAGGACTACGTCGCCGAGCACGCCGACACGTTCGGCTGGGACCTGCGCCGCCCCGTGGTCGTCGTGGCTGCCGAGATCGACCCGCCCGGGAAGGACGAGGCCGCGGTCTCCCGCGCGATCCGCCGCCAGTGGCAGGCGCGTTTCTCCGCCGCGTGGCGCCAGGTCAGCCGCGGCATGGACGCGGGCATCCCGAGCGTCGACTTCTCCTCCGAGGTCGTCACGCTGCTGCCCGTCACCGACGGTGACGAGCAGCCGATCGCCGGGCACGACGTCGTACGGCGTGCGGTCACCGCGGTCTCGGGGGACCGCGGCGGCGGGCGGCGGCCGTTCTCGGTCGGCGTCAGCAGGGTCGCGTCCTCGCTCGAGGAGCTGCCCGAGGCCTACGCGCAGGCACGTCGGGCGGTCGAGGTGGGTCGACGCGTCAACGCAGGTCGGTCGACCACGTTCTTCGACCAGCTCGGGCTGCACCGGCTGATCGCGCTGATCCCGGACGCGGGGGAGCTCCGGTCCTTCACCAACGACGTGCTCGGCCCGCTGGCCGAGAGCACCCCTGAGGCGGCCGACCTGCGCGAGACCCTGCAGGTGCTGCTCGACACGAACTTCAACGTCGCGGAGGCGGCCCGGCTCCAGTTCTTCCACTACAACACGATGCGCTACCGGGTCGCCAAGCTGGAGCGGCTGCTCGGTCCGCTGTCCTCGGACCCGCACCTGCGTCTCGACGTCGCCGTGGCCCTGCGGGTCCTCGAGATCACCAACTGAGCGCCGACCCGGCGCCAAATTGACGTCTCGGGCGGAGAACACCCGACAACTGCTGCCAGCCCCATCGGCGTTCCTTCGGCACTACTCGCCCTCGTGGGTGTGTCATGAAGGTCATTACTTTGTGGATGCTCGGGCCGGTGCTCACGAGGAGGAATGTCATGTCGATGTTCAAGTGGGAAGTAGTCGATCCCGGGCCCGGCGAGGCGGTGGCGCCGAACCAGCGACTGCCGTGGCCCAAGACCGTGGGCCTCGGCGCCCAGCACGTTGTCGCGATGTTCGGGGCGACGTTCGTCTTCCCGCTCATCATGGGTCTCAACGCCAACCTGGCGATCATGATGAGCGGCATCGCCACGATCTGCTTCCTGCTGATCGTGCAGGGCAAGGTCCCGAGCTACCTCGGTACCTCCGCGTCGTTCGTCGGAGCCGCCACCGCGATCTACACCTACAGCGGCAGCGGCGGGCCGGGCGGACCCGCTGACGTCACCGGCGCGATCCTGGTCGCCGGCATCGTGCTGGCCATCGTGGGCATCATCATCCACGTGCTGGGTGCGGACTCGGTCAACGCCGTCCTCCCGCCCATCGTCACCGGCGCGGTCGTGATGCTGATCGGATTCAACCTGGCCCCGGTTGCGACCCAGACCTACATGCCGTCCGACCCCTGGGTCGCGATCATCACGATGACCGCCGTCATCCTGATGGCCGTGGGCTTTCGTGGTTTCATCGGCCGGATCGCGATCTTCCTCGGCCTGATCTTCGGCTACCTGCTGTCGGTGGTCTGGGACTGGATCTTCGGCAAGAGCTCGCTGCCCCTGCCCGGCAATCCCGACCCCGGCCCGCACGACCGGGTGAACTGGGACGCGGTCAAGAACGCCGACTGGTTCGGCTTCCCCACCCACACCAAGGACGGCCTCGTCGGCAACCAGGCCTTCACCGACGGCTACGCCAATGTGGGCTGGCACACCCCCTCCTTCTCGATCGCCTTCATCCTGCTGGCCCTGCCAGCTGTGATCGCACTGGTCGCGGAGAACCTCGGCCACGTCAAGGCGGTGGCCGAGATGACCAAGACCGACCTCGACCCGGTGATGGGCAAGGCGGTCGCGGCCGACGGCGTCGGCACGATCATCGCGTCGGCGGTCGGTGGCTCGCCCACCACGACGTACGCCGAGAACATCGGAGTCATGGCCGCGACCCGGGTCTACTCGACGGCGGCCTACTTCGTGGCAGCGATCGTCGCGATCCTGCTCGGTCTGGTGCCCAAGTTCGGACAGATCGTCAATGCGACTCCGCCCGCGGTGCTCGGCGGGATCACGCTGGTGCTCTACGGGATGATCGGCCTGCTGGGCGCCAAGATCTGGAAGGAGAACAACGTCGACTTCGCCAAGCCGGTCAACCTGGTCCCCGTTGCGGCGGGCATCATTCTGGCCATCGGCAACGCCGACCTGAAGTTCACCAACGACTTCCACCTCACCGGAATTGCACTCGGCACGATCGTCACCGTCGCGGGTTACCACCTCGCGCGACTCGTAGCTCCGACGGACTCCGACGACGGGGCCATCATTATCGTGGGACAGCCCGGTGCCAATGTCGAGGACCACGCCCCACCCCACAAGGACTGATGTGAAGCCCGCACCCTTCGCGTACTCCCGGCCGGGGTCGCTCGACGTAGCACTGGCGACCCTGGCCCGGGACCCGGACGCGAAGGTGCTGGCGGGCGGACAGAGCCTGGTCCCGTTGCTGTCGATGCGGCTGGCCGCCCCGTCGGCGCTCGTCGACATCAACGGGCTGCCCGGACTCGAC
>JAOPXC010000344.1 GCA_025965335.1 Nocardioides sp.
AGTACGGCGCCGCCGCCGTCGTCATGGCGTTCGACGAGGACGGCCAGGCCGACAACCTCGAGCGCCGCAAGGCGATCTGTGAGCGCGCCTACCGGATCCTGGTCGACGAGGTGGGCTTCCCTGCGGAGGACATCATCTTCGACCCCAACGTGTTCGCGGTCGCGACCGGAATCGAGGAGCACGCGTCGTACGGCCTGGACTTCATCGAGGCCACCCGGTGGATCAAGCAGAACCTCCCCGGAGCCAAGGTGTCGGGCGGCATCTCCAACGTGAGCTTCTCGTTCCGGGGGAACAATCCGGTCCGCGAGGCGATCCACGCCGTGTTCCTCTTCCACGCCATCCGGGCGGGTCTCGACATGGGCATCGTGAACGCGGGCGCCCTCGTTCCCTACGACTCGGTGGACCCCGAGCTCCGCGACCGGATCGAGGACGTGGTCCTCAACCGTCGACCCGACGCAGCCGAGCGGCTGCTCGAGATCGCGGAGGAGCACAATCGGGCGGGTGCCGAGGTCGAGGTGACCGAGGACGAGTGGCGGGCGCTGCCCCTCGGCGAGCGCATCACCCACGCCCTGGTCAAGGGCACCGACGCCCACATCGAGAGCGACACGGAGCTCCTGCGCGCGGAGATCGCCGAGCGCGGCGGACGCCCCATCGAGGTCATCGAGGGTCCGCTGATGGACGGCATGAACGTCGTCGGCGACCTCTTCGGCGCAGGCAAGATGTTCCTCCCGCAGGTCGTGAAGTCGGCCCGGGTGATGAAGAAGGCGGTCGCCTACCTGATCCCGTACATCGAGCAGGAGAAGCTCGACAACCCGGAGTACGCCACCGCGAAGGACACCAACGGCACCATCGTCATGGCCACGGTCAAGGGCGACGTGCACGACATCGGCAAGAACATCGTCGGCGTCGTGCTGCAGTGCAACAACTTCGAGGTCATCGACCTCGGCGTGATGGTGCCCGTCCAGAAGATCCTGGACACCGCTGTCGAGATCGGGGCGGACGCGGTCGGCCTGTCCGGGCTGATCACGCCCTCGCTCGACGAGATGGTCACCGTCGCCACCGAGATGCAGCGTCGGGGCTTCACGATCCCGCTGATGATCGGTGGTGCCACGACGTCGCGGGCACACACCGCCGTGAAGGTGGACGGCAAGTACGACGGACCCGTGGTCTGGGTCAAGGACGCCTCGCGGTCGGTGCCCACGTTGGCGGCGCTGCTCAGCGACGACCAGCGCCCCAAGCTGATGGCCGACATCAAGGACGACTACGACTCCCTGCGGGCCCGGCACGCGACCAAGCACGACCGGCCCATGGTGTCGCTGGAGCGGGCACGCGCCAACCGGACGCCGATCGACTGGAACGGCTACGAGCCGCCGGCCCCCAACGCGCCGGGCATCCACGTCCTCGAGGGCTACGACCTCGCGGAGCTGCGCGACTACATCGACTGGCAGCCGTTCTTCAACGCCTGGGAGATGAAGGGCAAGTTCCCCGACATCCTGCACAACCCGACGACCGGCGAGACCGCGCGGAGCCTCTACGAGGACGCTCAGGCGATGCTGGACAAGATCATCGAGGAGAAGTGGCTGACCGCCAGCGCGGTCTTCGGTCTGTTCCCCGCGAGCGCCGTCGGCGACGACATCGACGTCTACACCGACGAGTCCCGCACCGAGGTGCTCACGACGCTGCACAACCTGCGCCAGCAGGGCGACCACCGCGAGGGGGTGCCCAACCGCTCGTTGGGTGACTTCGTGGCGCCACGCGAGACCGGCCTGCCCGACCACGTCGGCGCGTTCGCGGTGACCGCGGGCCTGGGCGCCGAGGCCAAGATCCGCGAGTTCAAGGAACAGGTCGACGACTACTCCGCGATCATGCTGGAGGCGCTGGCCGATCGGCTGGCCGAGGCGTTCGCCGAGCGGCTCCACCAGCGGGTGCGCACGGAGTTCTGGGGCCATGTGGCCGAGGAGGACCTCGACAACTCCGCCCTGATCGCGGAGAAGTACCAGGGGATCCGCCCCGCACCCGGCTACCCCGCCTGCCCGGAGCACACCGAGAAGCAGACCCTGTGGGAGCTGCTCGACGTCACGGCCAACGCCGGGATAGAGCTGACCGAGAGCATGGCGATGTGGCCCGGCGCCGCCGTGTCCGGCTGGTACTTCAGCCACCCGCAGTCGCAGTACTTCGTGGTCGGCCGCCTCGGACGCGACCAGATCGCCGACTACGCCGAGCGCAAGGGCTGGACCATGGCGGAGGCGGAGCGCTGGCTGTCGCCCAACCTCGGTTACGACCCGGAGGACTGATGCTGCCTGCCGCGGTGCTGTGGGACATGGACGGCACCCTCGTCGACACCGAGCCGTACTGGATGGACGCGGAGTTCGAGCTGGCCGAGGAGTTCGGCGGCACCTGGAGCCACGAGCATGCCCTGCACCTCGTCGGCAACGACCTGCTCGAGTCGGGTCACTACATCCGGGAGCACATGGGTATCGACGTCACCGCGGCGCGGATCGTCGACCTGCTGCTGGACAAGGTGGTCGCCCAGGTCGAGCAGCGGGTGCCGTGGTGCCCGGGCGCGGTCGAGCTGCTGGACAGTCTCGCTCTGTCCGGCGTGCCCTGTGCGCTGGTGACGATGTCCTACACGCGCTTTGTCGCCCCGATCCTGGCGAACCTGCCGAACGGCACCTTCCGGGCGATCGTCACCGGGGATGAGGTCACCCTCGGCAAGCCCCATCCGGAGCCCTACCTCACCGCGGCCGCGCTGCTGGGCGTCGACCCGACGCACTGCCTGGCCATCGAGGACTCGAACACGGGGGCCACCTCGGCCGACCGCGCCGGCTGCCAGGTGCTGGTCGTGCCCAACCACGTCCCGGTGGCGCCGGGTCCCCGTCGTACGTTCGCCGAGTCGTTGGTGGGCCTCGACCTGGGGTCGGTGTGGCGGCAAGCCAGTATTTCTGGCCGGGGATGACTAGAGATGACTAGTCAAAAGCCGGACAAGGTCCTAGTACCACCGGACAATGGTGCGACGTACCTCGCCTGAGCGAGGCTTTGGGCAACTCGGGGGAGCCTGCTAATTCCCTCGGAGACGGAAGCAGGTTCCAATGTTCGTCCAACGCAGTCCCGCCATCGTGCTCAGTCTTGTACTGAGTGCAGCGGCCCTCGCCATGACGCCTTCGGCTCTGGCGAGTGATGGCGGG
>JAOPXC010000349.1 GCA_025965335.1 Nocardioides sp.
GCACCGCCCAGGTCGGGCAGGTCGAGCGAGCCCAGCCGTTCGACCTCGGCGCCGGTCACGTCGTACGTCGTCAGCTCGTGGCCCTGCGCCCGCACCAGGATCGAGCCGTCGGTCTTCACCACGTCGGACTCGTCGACGCCGGCCTCCTGGACGTTGGTGCCGGTGGCGCTGTTGGTTGCGCGTGCCGTCCGGGGCGCGGCGGCCCGCGCGTTCGCGGGGACGGGCGACTGGCGGTCGAAGACCATCCCTCCCACCTCGCCCCTGATGACCGAACCGTCCAAGGTCCCGTAGTTGCCGGGGGGACCGTCCCACCCGTAGGCCGTGACCCGGTCGACCCCGCGCTCGACGTACCACGCGAGCAGCTCGTCGCAGGACCCCGCGGCCTCGAGGCCAGCGCCCGAGAGGGCCACGTTGACCGGCTGGAGCCCGCTGCCGGTCGCGGTGCCGCGCGGTGCGGGGTCGGGCCGGTCCTCGGCGAGGACGCCACCGACGACGAACGCCCCACCGAGGCCGGCGATCACGCCGATCGTGACGAGTGCGCGGGCGGTGCGTCGGGACATGGGCATGGTGATTCCTCAACGGCGGGGCGGAGACGGTCCGGTGATCGGACGCCCCCACTGTCGGTGCGGTTCCGGCAGTGCGAGAGTGGGCCGCATGGCTGGCTCACCCGACCGCGATCTCGACCTCGTGCTCTTCGGCGCCACCGGTTTCACCGGTGGCCTGACCGGCGAGTACCTCGCCCGGCATGCGCCACCGGACCTCCGCTGGGCCCTCGCGGGCCGCAGCCCCGAGAAGCTGGAGAGCGTCCGCAACAGGCTGGCCGCGATCAACCCCGCGCTCGGCGACCTCGAGCTGCTCCACGCCGACGTGGGCGACCCGGCGTCGCTCGCCGACGTCGCCGCCCGGACCAGGGTCGTCATCACCACCGTCGGTCCCTACCTCACCTACGGCGAGCCCCTGGTGGCCGCCTGCGCCGGTGCGGGCACCGACTACGTCGACCTCACCGGTGAGCCGGAGTTCGTCGACCGGATGTATGTCTCCCACAACGCCGCCGCCGAGCGCAGCGGCGCGCGCATCGTGCACGCCTGCGGCTTCGACTCGATCCCGCACGACCTCGGGGCGATGTTCACGGTCCAGCAGCTGAAGGCCTCCGGCCCGGTCACCGTGCGCGGCGTCGTGCGTGCCAACGGCATGTTCTCGGGCGGCACCTTCCACTCGGCGATGACCCAGTTCTCCCGGGGCCGGCAGCTGAAGGAGGCGTCGGCCGCGCGGCGCAAGGCCGAGCCCAAGCCGGAAGGTCGCTCGTCGCGGGCGGTGGCCGGCAAGCCGCACCGCGACAAGGCGCTCGGCCTGTGGCTGGTCCCGATGCCGACGATCGACCCCTCCATCGTCGCGCGGAGCGGCGCGGCGCTCTCGTCGTACGGTTCCAAGTTCCGCTACTCGCACTACGCCGGCACCAGGACCCTGCGGTACGCCGCGGGCGGTGCCGCGGGCGTCGGTCTCATCGCGGTCGCCGCCCAGATCAAGCCGGTGCGGAACCTGCTGCTCGGCCGGATCAAGCAGGGCGACGGACCCGACGAGAGCCGCCGCGAGAAGTCCTGGTTCTCCGTCGACTTCATCGGTGCGGGCGACGGTCGGACCGTCCACACCCGCGTGACGGGCGGGGACCCCGGCTACACCGAGACCGCCAAGATGCTCGCCGAGTCGGCGCTGTGCCTGGCCTTCGACGACAACCCGACGACCGCCGGCAACGTCACCACCGCCCAGGCCATGGGAGACAACCTGGTGGCTCGCCTCCAGGCGGCCGGGATGCGGTTCGAGACGGTCGACGGGTGACGGGGGTGCGCGAGCTGGACATCGTCCTCGTCGGCGGCACCGGCTTCACCGGGCGGCTGACCGCGACCTACCTCGCCCACCACGCCCCGGCCGGGCTGCGCTGGGCACTGGCGGGTCGCTCGCTCCCGAAGCTCGAGAGCCTGCGCGCCTCCCTCGCCGAGGTCGAGCCGGGTCTGGCCGACCTGGAGCTGATCCGGGTCGACGCCCACGACGCTCCCGCCCTCGCCGACCTGGCGCAGCGGACCAGGGTGGTCATCACGGCCGTCGGGCCCTACGTCGAGCACGGCGAACCGCTGCTTGCGGCCTGCGCCGCGGCCGGCACCGACTACGTCGACCTCACCGGGGAGCCGGAGTTCGTGGACCGGATGTACCTCGCCCACCACGCGACCGCCGTCGCCTCGGGCGCCCGCCTCGTGCATGCATGCGGCTTCGACTCCGTCCCCCATGACCTCGGTGCCTACTTCGCCGTGCAGCACCTGCCGGACGAGTTCCCGATCACGCTGCGCGGGGTCGCGCGGGCGACCGGCGGGATGTCGGGCGGCACGTTCCACTCGCTGCTCAACGCCATGTCGCGGCTCGGCGAGATGAGGGCGGCCGCGCGGGCACGCGCCGCCGTCGAGCCGGCTCCCGACGGTCGGAGGTCGGTCGCCGTGACGGGCAAGCCGCGCCGGGACCCGGTCGTCGGCTACTGGTTGCTGCCGGCCCCCACCATCGACCCGATGATCGTGGCCAGGAGCGGCGCCGCCCTGGCGTCGTACGGCCCCGACTTCCGCTACTCCCACTACGTGGGCGTGAAGCGCGTGCCCGTCCTGGTCGGAGCGGGGCTGGGGCTCGGCGCGGTCGTGGCCGCCGCTCAGGTACGGCCGCTGCGCAACTTGCTCCTGTCCCGGATGCCCCCAGGGACCGGCCCCTCCGACGAGACCCGGGCGAAGGCGAGGTTCACCGTCGACTTCGTGGGCCAGGCGGGCGAGAAGCAGGTGCACACGCGGGTCGCGGGCGTCGACCCGTACGACGTCTCCGGCATCACCCTGGCCGAGTCCGCGCTCAGCCTCGCGTTCGACGACAACCCCAGGACCGCCGGCCAAGTGACCACCGCCCAGGCGATGGGCGACAACCTGATCGCTCGGCTCCAGGCCGCCGGGCTGCGCTTCGAGGTCCTGCACTGATCCGGGGAGGGCCACCCGGCGCGGTGGCAGTTCGCGCCGATCAGTCGACCTAGGCCATTAGGCGTACTGCAGCTGGTACAAGAGAAGGAGTCCCGGACTGCGAAGGCTTCCTATGATGCTGTGGTGCTCGGATCGGTGATCGTCGGCTGGTGTGCGCACCTGGGACCGTTTCTGAAGGGTTGCATCGCAATGAGGGTTGCACCGCAATGAGCGTCGACAAGACTCGTGCAGCGCTCCCCGGTGCCGAGTGGCCGCTCCCGGAGCAGCTCGAACGCGATCCCAGTGCTTCCCTACGCGGCTGTCGTCGGCTCCTGATCCTCGGCAGGACGGGGTCCGGCAAGACCACTCTCGGGCGGGAGCTCGCAGCCGCCTTGACGGTGCCGCACGTGGAGCTCGACGCGCTCTACTTCGGTCCGGATCTGAGCACCGTGCCGCTGCAGGTTCTGCGTGAGCGCACCACCGCAGCGATCGCGGGGGACAGGTGGGTCACCGACGGGAACAAGAGCGCCGTTCGCGACCTCGTCTGGCCGCGTGCGGACACAGTCGTATGGCTTGACTACCCCCTCGCCGTCTCCCTGTGGAGACTCGCACGACGTGCGCTGTGGCGAACCTCGGTGCTCAAGAAGCAGGCGGCAACAAGCGGTTCGAGGGGTTCATTTGCGTCCCAGTTGCTGTCGGCGACCAAGGGGGTGCTCACGGCGCTCCGGTCCCACCGGGGGCAGCGACGCCGCTATCCCAAGATGTTCTCAGATCCCGCGAATCGCCACCTGGCGGTCGTGCGCCTCCGCTCGCCTCGTGCCACCCGCCGCTGGTTGGCGCGCGTGAAGCCGGCGTCGGCCGGTGGGCCCTGACCTGCTCAGACAGGTGACGCCGGTGGTGCCCCAGGCAGGAGTCGAACCTGCGACCTTTCGCTTAGGAGGCGGCTGCTCTATCCGCTGAGCTACTGGGGCTTGGCCGCGCGAAGCGCTCCACTCGGCGCGGACATCCTGCCACGTGGGCGCCTGACCCATTCGGACCACCGGCGTCAGCCGTTCGGTCAGACCCCGCCCGTTCCGCTGCACCGGAGGTCCTCGCGCGGGTTTCATGCGGGGTGGGGGACGTCAGATCGGAGAGGGAGCACACATGAATTCACCCATGCGGATCGCTGCCGCGGCCGCCACCGCCGCGCTGGTCCTCGGATCCGGAGGCGCCGCCACGGCAGGCTCCGGCGGGAATCACGGCCAGCCCGACAATGCCACCCACGGCCACGGGCATGGCGGCGACGACGGGTCGCACGCCGTCGCGCACCTGCAGGAGCAGTTGAAGCGTCAGCTCGAGCGACTGGGGGACCGGCTGGACAAGGCGACCCGCGAGTCCCGGCTGGCCCCGCTGGCCGAGGACGTCCGTGCCGGGTTGCTCGCCAACGTCGCCGCGGACCACGCCGACCTGGCGGACCTGGCGGCTCTCGTGGATGCTGCGACCACCCGGGACGAGCTGTCCGACCTCCGCAAGCAGGTGCGCGCCGTACGCCCCGAGAACTACGACGTACTCGTGGCCGACCTGCGCCTCGCCGCACGGTTGAGCACCAGGATCGCCGAGCTTCGTACGGCGGTGGTTGACCCGACGGTGCTGGCGAGCCTCGACGAGGCCGACGCGCTGGTTGGCACTGCCACCGACAAGGCCCTGGCGGTCACCGCCGCCAGCAGCAAGGCGGACCTCAAGGCGGTCAAGGCCGATCTCGTCGCCGCGAAGCAGCTGGCGGACGAGGTCGACGACACGCCCTGAGATCGGTCGGTCGCAGGACCGCGCGACCGGTCTCTGCCGACCCCGTTTTGTGCTTCCCGGCCGGTCCGGTCACAATTTGGTCTCGACGCGTAGGTTTCGACCTGCCGTCCCTGATCGACCGAAGGTGACCCATCCGTGCCCGAAGCTGAGCCGCAGGCTGCCCTGCCAGACTCGGCGACCGACAAAAACACTGGTCGCCGCCGGGCGCGCACCCGCAAGAGCCACACCGTGGCCAAGGTGATGCTGTCGAGCATCCTGGTGCTCGGCATGGTCAGCGGCCTGTCGATGGTCTTCATCTACCGCCACCTCAACGGCAACCTCACCGTCGTCGACCTGGCGCCGCAGCTGTCGCACCGTCCCGCGAAGAAGGTGGTCTCGGGGCCGAAGGAGCCGCTCAACGTCCTGGTGATGGGATCCGACAGCCGCGACTGCGCCGGCTGCAACATCGATAACCTCACCGGCGGCGGCCAGCGCTCGGACACGACCATCCTGCTGCACCTGTCCGCGGACCGGAAGCGGGCCTACGGCATCAGCATCCCGCGCGACTCGATGGTCAACCGGCCGGACTGCAAGGCCGCGGACGGGAGCACGATCCCGGGCGCCGACTACCAGATGTGGAACGCCGCGTTCTCGCTCGGCGGACCCGCCTGCACGATGCAACAGTTCGAGCAGCTGACCGGCGTACGCCTCGACCACTACATCGTGGTCAACTTCGAAGGCTTCAAGAACATGGTCGACGCGATCGGCGGTGTCGAGGTCTGCATCCCCGAGCCCGGCATCGTGGACCCCGCGCACGGCATCAACATCGCGCCCGGCACCCGCAAGATCAGGGGCCAGGAGGCCCTGAACTACGTCCGCGAGCGGTACGTCGTGGGCAACGGTTCCGACATCGGCCGGATCAAGCGCCAGCAGGCGTTCATTGCGTCAATGGCGCACGCGGTCGTCTCGTCGAACACCCTGGCCAACCCGATCCGGGTCCTCGACTTCCTCGGCGCCGCGACCAAGTCGCTGCAGCTCGACCCCGACATCGGCAGCCTGAACAAGATCGCCTCGCTCGGCTACGAGTTCCGCAACATCGGGCTCGACAAGATCCAGTTCATCACGATCCCGAACATGACGGACCCGTCGGATGCCAACCGCATCGTCTGGGATCAGGCGGCAGCCAAGGCGGTCTGGGACAAGATCGCCGCCGACGAGCCGCTGACCCGCCGGCTCAGCGACGGGTCCATCTCGCCCGGCAACGTCCCGGGATCCGGATCGCCCAGCGGCGGACCCTCGCAGTCGCCCAGCAGCGAGGCCGACCAGCAGGCCCTCCAGGACGCCGGGCTCTGCTCATGAACGACAAGCCTCCCGAGGTTGGTGGCGAGCCCGCTTCCGAGACCGAGTGGGAGCGCCGCCGCCGGCTGGCGGAGGTGTTCGGCGACGTGCTGCCCGAGACGACGGCGGACGAGCGCGATCCCAACCAGCCCGCCGCCGAGGACGCCGGCGAGGCCTGGCTGAAGTCCCAGGTGCCGCCGCACCACGGCTGAGTCGGTCTCGATATTCCTCCGCTGGTTGAGCAGCGAGCGCCACGGGCCCTCCGCTGGCACCGATGGGATGGGTTTCGAGACGGTCGCTCAGCGCAACCTCCTCAACCACCGAGCGAGGGCCAGGGAGATCGTGCGGTCCGCACCACCGGTCACCGCCAGGCGCAGGCCGCCGGGCGCCGCTCGACCACCGTCTAGACGGGCGGTGTCCGTCCGCTCTGGGCGGCCAGCAGGTCGCGGATCTCCTCGAGCAACGCGATGTCGGCAGGGGTGCCCGTCTCCTCGGCCGGGAAGAACTTGTCCTTGGCCTTGGTGTACGGCACCACGATGAAGAAGTAGACGACCGCAGCCAGGAGCAGGAACGAGACCACCGCGGTGAGCCAGGGGCCGACGGAGATGCCCTTGGGTGTGTAGGAGGAGAAGTTGGGCTGCCCGCCGATCTTGCCAATGATGTCCATCAGTAGCGCGACGGTGGCGCTCACCACCGTGGCGAAGGCGAGGCCCATGATGAAGGCGACCGCGAGCTCAACGAGGTTGCCGCGCAGGACGAAGTTCTTGAAACCAGTCATGATGCACTCCTTCGGTCCGAGACGAATACCGGACCAGCACGTTAGCGGCTGAACGCGAACGTCATGAACTGCGTGACCGCGGACGCGGCGATCCGCGGCACGTCGTCCGGGTCGGCGCCCACCACGACAAGCCGTCCGGGGAGACCGGTGGCCGAGGGCTCCGAGTCCGCGTGGGGGATCGCCAGCACCGGCACCTCGACCGCGACCACCTCCGCTGCGCCGCCCTGGGGGTCGGCCGCGACCAGGTCGACCCGGTCGCCGACCCGCAGCAGGCCGACCATGCCGGCGTCGGGCAGCCGGAGGGGTACGGCGGTCAGCTCCGGGTGGCCCTCGGTCAGCGCGGGACCGACCAGTCGGACGTCGGTGACCGGCTCGCCGCGCCGCAGCGGACCGGCCAGGGCGCGCCCGGCGGGCTCCGCCACCAGGTCGTCCGGGACCGACGCGGGCGCGAACTCGCTGGTCGTGAGGTCCGCGGCCCCCAGGACCGTCCCCGCCGGGAGGTCACGGGCGGCGACCGTCACCGCGACGCTCGGCGGGGGAGGCGCGGTGGCAGCGTGGATCCCGGTGGCAACGGCGACCGCGGTGAGCAGGGCGGCCAGCACCCGGCGGCGAGCCAGCACGGCACGGCGTACCGACCGGAGCGCGCCGTGCGCGCGATCGCGGGTGCTGCGGGACGAGGGCATCCCTCGACGCTAGGAGAGATCCCGGCGACGTGCGCCGGCTCTCCACAGCCCTAGTCGGAGGAGCCGCTCGACGATCCGTTGGAGGACGCGGCGGGCGCGCTGCTCGCGGCGGGCTTGGCGTCGGACGTCGTGGCCGGCTTCGACTCGGTCTTGGTCTCGGTCTTGGTCGAGCCACCGTCGGACGAGGCGCCGTCGGACGAGGCGCCGTCGGAGGAGCCTGCGGGCGTGGCTGCGGTGGTCGTCGCGCGGCTGTCGGTGCGGTAGAAACCGGACCCCTTGAACACGACCCCCACGGCGTTGAAGACCTTGCGCAGCCGGCCCTGGCACTCGGGACACTCGGTGAGCGCGTCGTCGGAGAAGCTCTGGAACTGGTCGAAGGCGTGGCCGCACTCGGTGCAGGCGTACTGGTACGTAGGCACGGTTCTCCTCGATGCTGTCCGGGGCGAGGAATTGGCACTCTCCCCTTGCGACTGCCAATCCTACGGCACGGCACAATGACGCACACGATGACCACCGACGTGTCCCAGGAGCCCGCCCCGCCGGCGCCGAGCCGCAGCTGGTGGCGGGCCTTCCGCGGCTGGCCGGGCCCGGCCAGGATCACGGCGTACGTCGCCATCGTGCTCACGCTGCTGCTCGTCGCGGGACTGGTCACCGCCGTGGTGCTGGTTCGCCGGCCGTTCCCGCAGACGACCGGCACCGCCGAGCTCCCCGGCCTGCAGACCGACGTCGAGGTGATCCGCGACGGCAACGGCATCCCGCAGCTGTACGGCGACTCGGTGACCGACCTGATGCGCGCCCAGGGCTACGTGCACGCGCAGGAACGCTTCTTCGAGATGGACGTCCGGCGGCACGCGACGGCCGGCCGGCTGGCCGAGATGTTCGGCAAGGACGCCCTCGAGAGCGACGAGTTCGTCCGGACGATGGGGTGGCGCCGGGTCGCCGAGCGCGAGGTGGCCCTGCTCGAGCCCGAGACCCGGGCCGCCCTCGATGCCTACGCCGAAGGCGTGAACGCCTACCTGGACGCGCACTCGCCCGGTCAGATCGCGGTCGAGTACACGATCCTGAACGCCGGTGGCCTCGGCTACCACCCCGAGCACTGGACCGCCGTCGACTCGGTTGCCTGGCTCAAGGCGATGGCCTGGGACCTGCGCGGCAACATGGAGGACGAGATCGGCCGGGCGCTCTCCGCGGCCGCGGTCGGCTCCGAGCGGGCCGGTCAGCTCTACCCCGCGTACCCCTACGCCCAGCACGCGCCGATCGTCGGCCAGGGGGCCGTCGTCGACGGGGTGTTCGAGCAGGACGCGACGGCGGCCGGCACGCGCAACCCGGAGCGGCCGGCGTACCTCGCCGCCCAGGGCGGGGTTCTCACCCGGCTGCAGCGGGGGCTCACCCGGATGCCGGCCTGGCTGGGCAGCGGCGACGGGGTCGGCAGCAACAGCTGGGTGGTCGACGGTGCGCATTCGTCCACGGGCCGGCCCCTGCTCGCCAATGACCCGCACCTCGGCGTCAGCCTCCCCGGCGTCTGGATGCAGATGGGCCTGCACTGCCGCGCGATCTCGGAGGCCTGCCCGCTGGACGTCGCCGGGTTCACCTTCTCCGGGGTGCCGGGCGTGATCATCGGGCACAACGCCGACATCGCCTGGGGCTTCACCAACCTCGGCCCCGACGTGACCGACCTCTACCTCGAGCGCGTGCGCGGCGACCGGTGGCTCTACGACGGGACGTACCGGCCGCTGCGCACCCGCACCGAGACCATCAAGGTGCACGGCGCCGCCGACGTGACGTTGACCGTCCGCTCGACCCGGCACGGTCCGCTGCTCTCCGACGTCTCCGAGGAGCTGGCGGACGTGGCGCAGAGCGAGCGACCCGCCGCCACCGACGAGTACGCGGTCGCCCTGGAGTGGACGGCGCTCAAACCGGCTCCGACGGTGGACGCGATCCTGGCCCTGGACACGGCCACCGACTGGGACTCGTTCCGGGCCGCGGCCGCGAGGTTCGCCGTACCGTCACAGAACCTGGTGTACGCCGACGGCGCCGGCCACATCGGCTACCAGGCGCCGGGGCGGATCCCGATCCGCAAGTCCGGCAACGACGGCAGGATGCCCGCCGAGGGCTGGAAGCCGGAGAACGACTGGACGGGGGACTACGTCCCGTTCGACGGGCTGCCGCAGGTGCTCGACCCCGACGAGGGGTTCGTGGTCACCGCCAACCAGGCAGTGATCGGCACCGACTATCCGTACTTCCTGACCGACGACTGGGACCGCGGCTACCGCTCGCAGCGCATCCGCGACCGGATCCTCGAGGCGACCGCGAACGGCGGCACGCTGTCCCTCGACGGCATGCTCGCCCTCCAGCTCGACGACGAGAACCCGATGGCGCCGGTGCTGACGCCGTACCTCCTCGACATCCGGCTGCCCGGCGGCTACTCCTCCACGGGCCAGGACGTGCTGCGCAACTGGGACTTCGGCCAGTCCGCCGACGGCCCCGACGGCGCCGCCGCGGCCTACTACAACGTGGTGTGGCGCACCCTGCTCGACCTCACGTTCCACGACGAGCTGCCGAAGGAGCTGTGGCCGGACGGCGGTCAGCGCTGGTTCGCGGTCGTCGAGCGGCTGCTCGGCAACCCTGAGGACCTGTGGTGGGACGACGTACGGACCGACGACGTGATCGAGGAACGCGACGACATCATCCGGGAGGCGCTGCTGGACGCGCGCGACGAGCTGACCCGGCTGCAGGCGCGGGACCCCCACGACTGGAGCTGGGGCCGCCTGCACCGCCTCGACCTGAGGTCGGCCACGCTCGGCGAGTCCGGAATCGGCCCCGTCGAGTGGCTGGTCAACCGCGGCGGGTGGGAGCTGGGCGGGGGCACCTCGGCGGTCGACGCGACGGCGTGGGACGCCGCCGAGGGCTACGGCGTCACGACCGCGCCCTCGATGCGGATGGTGATCTCGCTCGCCGACCTCGACGACTCCCGCTGGATCAACCTGACCGGCGTCTCCGGGCACCCCTTCAACGCCCACTACGCCGACCAGACCGACCTCTGGGCGGACGGGCGCACCCTCGCCTGGCCGTTCACGAAGGAGGCGGTGGTGGCCGCGGGGGGCGACGTCCTGACCCTGGAGCCCGCGCCTATCGACTGAGGCGGGTGACGCCGGCCGGGCTCGCGGCCGCGGTGACCGGCCGGTCGTGCGGCTCGGTGGGCACGTCGACCGCCACCTCGTCGTCGTAGAGCAGCACACACGTGAACGTCCCGGCCGGGACCCGCTCCAGGGCCCGGTCGTAGGAGCCGCCGCCACGTCCCAGGCGCATCCCGCTCCGCGCGACCGCGAGCCCCGGCACCAGCACGACGTCGGCGGTGGCGATCGCGTCCGGCCCCAGCAGCTCGCCGGCCGGCTCGAGCAGCCCGCGCGGGGCCGGCACCAGGGACTCCGGTCCGTCGAACGCGGCCCAGTCGAGGTCGTTGTCGGGACGGAGCACTGGCAGGATCACCCGCTTGCCGGCCTCCCGCAGGCCCGCCAGCAGTGCGGACGTGCCCGGCTCGGCGCCCATCGAGACGTACGCCGCGACGGTCGCGGCCCGGCGTACCTCCGGGAGGGCCAGGAGCTGGCTGGCGATCCGGCCTGCGTCCGCGCCGATCTCGACCAACGGGCGCCGGCCCCGCGCCGTGAGCAGCTGGTCGCGGAGCGCGAGCTTGTCGAGACGCATTTCTGGGCTGGATTGCGAGTGGGCCACCAGACAAGCCTACGATCGGTTGCATGGGTAGTGCAGGGTTGAACAAGGCCCGCGACAAGATGGTCGCGGCCGGAGTGGACGAGGTCGCCATCGACACCTTCGCCCACTACTTCCGACTCCTCGAGCACGGCGAGACCGGGATGATCCCCGAGTCGGCCATCGAGCCGGTCGACATGGGATCGATCCACGAGGTCGAGGTCTCGGACGAAGCGGGCGCCGAGGCGCTCCGCAAGACCGTGGTCATCAAGCTCAACGGCGGCCTGGGCACGTCGATGGGCATGGACCGGGCCAAGTCGCTGCTGTGCGTGCGCCGCGGGCTGTCGTTCCTCGACATCATCGCGCGCCAGGTGCTGCACCTGCGCAAGCAGTACGACGCCACGCTCCCGCTGATCTTCATGAACAGCTTCCGCACGTCCGCGGACACGATGGCGGCCCTGGCCCGCTACGAGGACCTCGCGGTCGATGGACTGCCACTGGAGTTCCTGCAGAACAAGGAGCCCAAGCTCCTCCCGAAGGACCTGGCCCCGGTCAGCTACCCGAAGGACCCCGAGCTCGAGTGGTGTCCGCCGGGGCACGGCGACCTGTACACCGCGCTGCGTGGCACCGGCCTGCTCGACCGGCTGATCGCCGCCGGCTTCGAGCGCGTCTTCGTCTCGAACTCCGACAACCTCGGCGCCGTTCCGGAGCCTCGCGTCGCGGGCTGGTTCGCCGAGTCCGGTGCGCCGTTCGCGATCGAGGCCGTGCGGCGTACCCCTTCGGACCGCAAGGGCGGCCACTTCGCCCGCCGCAAGAACGACCGGCGACTGATCCTGCGCGAGACGGCCCAGACGCTGCCCGAGGACCTCGACAAGCTTGCCGACCTGGACCGCCACCGGTTCTGCTCGACGAACAACGTCTGGTTCGACCTCGCGGCGATGAAGCACGCCCTCGACGTCCGCGACGGCGTCCTGGGGCTGCCGCTGATCCGCAACGTCAAGAACGTCGACCCCGGCGACCGGTCCACCCCCGAGGTGATCCAGGTCGAGACCGCCATGGGTGCCGCCATCGAGGTCTTCGAGAACTCGCAGCTGATCGAGGTCGGGCGGGACCGGTTCGTGCCCGTGAAGACGACCAACGACCTGCTGGTGCTCCGGTCCGACGTCTACGACATCGGCACGGACTTCGTCCTCGACCAGGTGGCGGTAGACGTCCCGTACGTGGACCTGGATGCCGACTACTACAAGGTGGTCGGCGAGTTCGACAAGCGCTTCCCCGAGGGAGCTCCGTCGATGAAGAAGGCCATTTCGCTGAGGATCGAGGGCGACTGGACCTTCGGCCACGGCGTGCAGGTAGTTGGTGAGGTCGAGCTGGACGCCGCCTCGGCCCAGCGCGTCGCGGCCGACACGGTGCTGCAGCCCGGGCTCCCCGATGACTGACGAGCTCACCTCCGTCGACGACCACCTGGCCCGGATCCTCGAGCACATCCGTCCGCTGCCGGACTTCCAGCAGCCGCTGATGGAGACCCTCGGCCTCGCCGCGGCCGAGGACGTGACCGCGCCGATCTCGCTGCCGAGCTTCGACAACTCCGCCATGGACGGGTACGCCGTCCGGCAGGCCGACGTCGTCACGGCCACCGAGGAATCGCCGGTCCACCTCCCGGTGGTCGGCGAGATCGGAGCCGGCCAGGCCCGGATCCTTGCGCTCTCTCCCGGGACCGCCGCGAAGATCATGACCGGGGCACCCGTGCCCGCCGGCGCCGACGCCGTGGTCCCCTACGAGTGGACCGACCGCGGGGTCGCCAAGGTGGAGATCACCCGCGCCCCGACGCCCGGGCAGCACATCCGGCCGGCCGGTGAGGACGTCGCCGCGGGCGACCTGCTCATCGAGAGCGGCACCATCCTGGGTCCCCGGCACCTCGGGCTGCTGGCGTCGGTCGGTCGGTCCTCGGTCAAGTCCCGGGCCCGGCCGCGGGTCGTGATCCTCTCCACCGGGACCGAGCTGCGCGAACCCGGCAACGCGCTCGGCCACGACTCGATCTACGACGGCAACTCCTACCTCCTGGCCGCCTCCGCACGGCGGGCCGGCGCGATCGCCTACCGGGTCGGGATCGTGCCCGACGAGCCCCGCGCCTTCCTGGACTCGCTGCAGGACCAGCTCGTGCGCGCCGACGTCGTGGTCACCTCGGGCGGTGTCTCCCAGGGCGATTTCGACGTCGTGAAGGAGGCGCTCGCACCGCTGGGCACCGTGTGGTTCGGCGGCGTCGCGATGCAGCCCGGCAAGCCGCAGGGCTTCGGTGTGGTGGGTGACGACCAGACCCCGATCTTCACGCTGCCCGGCAACCCGGTGTCGTCGTACATCTCCTTCGAGATGTTCGTGCTGCCGGCCCTGCGCAAGATGATGGGCATGGCCCCGACGTCGCGTCCGACCGTCTCGGCCCGACTGACCCGCGGCGTCTCGTCGCCGGAGGGCAGACGCCAGTTCCTGCGCGGTGAGCTCGGCGCCGACAGCAGGGGCGCGTCCGTCGCCCCCGTCGGCGGCCACGGCTCCCACCTGATCGGCGACCTGGCGAACTCGAATGCACTGATCGTGGTGCCCGAGGACACCACGTCGCTCGCCGCGGGTGAGATGGTTCAGGTCCTGCCGCTCGACTCCGAGTTCTGACAGTCCTGACCCCGAGGAGCCCGCCGATGTCCGACCGCCTCACCCACGTCGACGAGTCCGGTGCGGCCCGGATGGTCGACGTCTCCGGCAAGCAGGTCACCGCCCGTACGGCGTCCGCGTCCGGCCGGGTGCTGGTCTCGGAGGCCGTCGTCGCCCTGCTCCGCGGCGCCGGCGTGCCCAAGGGCGACACCCTCGCCGTGGCCCGGCTGGCGGGGATCATGGGGGCCAAGCAGACGCCGTCGCTGATCCCGCTGTGCCACCCGCTCGCCCTGTCGTCGGTCTCCGTCGACCTGACGGTCACCGACGGCTCGGTCGACATCCTGGCCACGGTGCGCACCACCGACCGGACGGGCGTCGAGATGGAGGCCCTCACCGCGGTGGCCGTCGCCGCGCTGACCGTCGTCGACATGGTCAAGGCCGTCGACAAGGCCGCCGTGATCACCGACGTGCGGGTCGAAACCAAGGCCGGTGGCAAGTCCGGGGACTGGGCCCGGTGAACCGCTCGTGAGCCTGCGCGCGGAGGTCGTCGTGGCGTCGAACCGGGCGGCCGCGGGGGTCTACGAGGACACCACCGGCCCGCTGATCGTCGCGTTCCTGCAGGAGCTGGGCTTCACCGTGGACGCGCCGATCGTGGTGCCCGATGGCGACTCCGTCGGGTCGGCGATCGCGGCGGGGGCCGAGGGCGGCGCGCGGGTGGTGCTCACCACCGGCGGCACCGGCCTGACGCCGACCGACCTGACCCCGGAGGTGACCCGGCCACTCCTGGACCGCGAGGTGCCCGGCATCGCGGAGGCGATCCGGGCGCACGGCGTCGCCAACGGCATACCCACCGCCGCGCTCTCCCGGGGCCTCGCCGGCACCGTCGGCACCTGTTTGGTGGTCAACCTCCCGGGCTCGCGAGGCGGGGTCAAGGACGGCCTCGAGGTGCTGCGGCCGATCCTGGTGCACGCGGTCGAGCAGGTCGTGGGGAGCGACCATTGAGTGCCTGGCCGGTCCGCCTCACCACCGACCTCGGACCGCAGTCTCCGGGGTCGCGGGTGACGCTGCGTCCGCTCGCGTACCGGGACTCGCTGAGCTGGCGCAACGCCCGCCAGCGCAACGCGGCCTGGCTGATCCCGTGGGACGCCACCGTCCCGCCCGGGGGCGATGCGAGGCCGACGACGTTCCGGACGCTGGTCTGGCGGCTGCACCGACAGGCCCGGCGCGGCACGACGTACCCGTTCGCGGTGGAGGTGGACGGACGGTTCGCCGGGCAGGTGACGGTCAACAACGTGGTGCGGGGGTCGGCACAGTTCGCGTCGATCGGCTACTGGCTCGACCAGGAGTTCGCGGGACGCGGCGTGATGCCGCGCGCGGTGGCGATGGTGATCGACCACTGCTTCGGCGCGGCGCGGCTGCATCGGATCGAGATCGCGATCCGGCCCGAGAACTCCAACTCGTTGCGGGTGGTGGAGAAGCTCGGGATCCGGGAGATCGGCTACGCGCCGAAGTTCCTGCACATCGACGGCGACTGGCGCGATCACCGCCTCTACGCGATCACCCGGGAGGAGTGTCCGGAGGGGTTGCTGGCCCGGCTGACAGCCGGCATCGACCACGGTGAGTCACACGAGTCCCATGAGTAATTTTGCGACACACGCGTAGACATCCGTCTCGCGCTGCGCTAGCGAACCTAACCTCTGACACGTGGACCTGAGCGCACTGATCTTCGTCGCCCTTGCCGTGGCGTGGGCCGTCTACCTGATCCCGAAGGCGCTCAAGCACCACGACGACGTCGTCCGGAGCCGGTCGGTGGACCGCTTCTCGCACACGATGCGCGTCCTGGCCCGGCGCGAGCCGGTGAGCCGCCGCGATGCGCGGCTCGTCGTGACTCCCGGGCGTCCCGCGTCCACGGCGGTCGTGGTGAGCAAGGCCTCGGCCTCGGCTCCCGCGATGGCGGAGCCCGTGCCCGCCGCCGTCGTCCCGGTGCCCGAGCCGGTCGAGCGCCGGGGCGCTGCGGCCGCTCGCCGTCGCCTCCGCGTCGTGCTGATGATCCTCGCCCTCAACGCGCTGGTGATCGGGCTCGCCGTGTACGGCGTCCTCGCGGCGTGGACCGTGGCGATCCCGGTCTCCGTGCTGGTGGCCTGGCTGGTGGCCTGCCGCCTGATGGTCAAGAACGAGCGCCCGGTTCGCCGTGGCGTGGCCCGAGCCCCCGGCGCGGCCCCTCCCGTCGAGACGGTCGACGTCGCCGAGGGCCCGGTCACCGAGGAGGTCGCCGCGGTGCCGGACCAGGTGCCGACCGAGGCTCCGGTCGAGGCCAAGCGGTTTGTCGACCCGGCCCTGTGGGACCCGGTGCCCGTCACGCTCCCGACGTACGTCGGCAAGCCGGCGGCGACCCGCCGCACGGTGCGCACCATCGACCTCGACGACACCGGCGTCTGGACCTCCGGCCGCAGCGAGTCCGACAGCCAGATCGCCCGCGAGGCCGAGGCCGCCGAGAAGGCCGCCCGGTCCACCCGCAACGATGGGGACGGATCGCGCGCCGTCGGCTCCTGACCGGCTCGTAACCAGACGTACCCAACGGCTACCTGCCCGCGCCCGTCAGGCGGGGCCGCGGCCGGCGACAGCCCGTTCGGTGCGTTCGGCTCCGCCGGCAATGTCCACCCTCGGGGAGCCTCCGAACCGATTCGGTTCGACGTCACCCCCAGTGCTAACGTTTCGCCTCGCGTCGAAGGACGCGATGGGGCTGTGGCGCAGTTGGTAGCGCGTCTCGTTCGCAATGAGAAGGTCAGGGGTTCGAATCCCCTCAGCTCCACCAAGAGTCCC
>JAOPXC010000371.1 GCA_025965335.1 Nocardioides sp.
GAAGAGGCCGGCCTCCCAGACCGCGGATTCAACGAGCGCCTCGGGGGTTGCCTTGCCGTACTTCTCGAGCAAACGGGGGTCGAGGGAGCCGGCGTTGACACCGATCCGGATCGAGGTGCCGCGCTCCTTGGCGGCGCGGGCGATCTCCTTGACCTGGTCGTCGAACTTGCGGATGTTTCCGGGGTTCACCCGAACGGCCGCGCAGCCGGCGTCGATCGCGGCGAAGACGTACTTGGGCTGGAAGTGGATGTCGGCGATCACCGGGATCTGCGAGTGCTGGGCGATCTCGGGGAGCGCGTCGGCGTCGTCCTGGCTCGGGCAGGCCACCCGCACGATGTCGCAGCCGGTCGCGGTCAGCTCGGCGATCTGCTGCAGGGTCGCGTTGACGTCGGACGTGAGGGTGGTCGTCATCGACTGGACCGATACCGGGGACTCGCTACCGACGCCCACCTTGCCGACCTGGATCTGGCGGGTGGCGCGGCGCGGGGCGAGCACGGGAGGCGGTGCCTCGGGCATGCCCAGGCTGATGGCGGTCATGTCCACAGACTACTGACGGTGGTTGAGGAGGACGCTCTGCGCCAGGTCTCGACTGAGCGATGCCCTAGGGCTGGAGGTGGACGGGTACGACGAGGTCGCCGACGATCAGCACCACACCCATGACGAGCATCAGTGAGGCCACGCCGTAGGCGACCGGCAGCAGCTTGGCCACGTCGACGTAACCCGGGTCGGCTCGGCCCCGGAGCCTGGCGAGGCCCCGGCGTACGGCCTCCCACAGCGCGCCGGCGATGTGGCCTCCGTCCAGCGGGAGCAGCGGGAGGAAGTTGAACATGCCGATGAAGAAGTTGAAGGCGCCGATGAGCATCAGCAGGAAGACGGCCTTCTCCGTGACCGGGAACGCCTGCTGGGAGACCGTCTCGCCGGCAAGGCGGCCGCCGCCCACGATGCTGACCGGGCTGTCCTGGGCACGCTTCTGGACGCCAACGATCGCCTTGGCGACGCCCCAGACCTTCACGGGCAGGGTGCCGAGGGCCTTGACGGTGTCGACCGTCATGTGGCCCATCTGCTGCAGCGTGTAGATCGGACCGCCCGTCGTGGTGACGATGTGAGAGGTGGGCACGACGCCGAGGAAACCGACCTGGTGGAGCGTCTGGTCGGTGACGGACGTGGGTCGGGTCTCGACGGTGGTGTTGGTGGTGCCGGTCCGCTGATTGCCGTTGCGCTCGTAGCCGATGACGGCCTTGCCGTTCTGGTTCCCGCGGATCAGCGTGCGCAGCTGCTCCCAGTCGGTGACCGGCGTGCCGTTGAAGGCGGTGATGACGTCGCCGGGGCGCAGACCTGCTGCGTAGGCGGGGCTCGTCGGGTCGCTCGCCTTGCACTGGGTGCGGTTGTCGGCGTACGGGATCACGCACTTGGAGACCGAGTCGATGACCGGGCGACCTGGATCCGCCTCGGTCGACTTCGTGCCGTAGGTGGCGAAGACGGCGAGGAAGATGAAGAACGCGATGAGGATGTTCACCGTCGGCCCGCCGGCCATCACGATGACCTTCTTCCACCAGGACATCTTGTAGAAGAGGCGGTCGGAGTCCTCCGGGCGGATGGTCTCCCACTCCGCCGCCCGCGCGTCGGAGATCAGCTGGGTGAACATGCCGGTGTTGGACTTGCGGACCTTGACGACCTGGTTGCCCTCGGAGTCGAGCTCGACCTCGTCGGCGAGCTTCTCGGCCCCGGGCGGGAGCATCCCGACGATCTTGACGTAGCCGCCGAGCGGGATCGCCTTCACGCCGTACTCGGTCTCACCGACCTGCTTGCTCCAGACCGTCGGCCCAAAGCCGATGAAGTACTGGGTGACCTTCCCGCCGAACTTCTTGGCCGGGATCATGTGGCCGAGCTCGTGCAGGCCGATCGAGGCCAGGATGGCGCCGAAGAACAGCACCAGTCCGAGCGTGTAGTAGACGGCGGTCATGCATCGCCTTTCAGGACGGCGCCCTCGATGAGGGAAGTGGCGGCACTCCGAGCCCACGCGTCGGCTTCGAGGATGTCGTCGACGGTGAGCTGCTGCTTCGAGGGTACGTCGTGGCGCGCCAACACATCGGCGACTGTGTCGACGATCTCTGTGAACGCGAGCCGTCCGGCGCGGAACGCCTCGACACAGACCTCATTGGCGGCGTTGTAGACGGCGGGAGCGGTGGCGCCCCGGGTGCCGGCCCGGCGGGCGAGGGCCACGGCAGGGAAGGCGGCGTCGTCCAGCGGGAAGAACTCCCAGGTCTGGGCCTGGGTCCAGTCCACGGCGGAGGCCGCGCCGGGGACGCGCTCCGGCCAGCTCAGACCGAGCGCGATCGGGATCAGCATGGTCGGCGGGCTGGCCTGCGCCATCGTCGAGCCGTCCACGAACTCGACCATGGAGTGCACGACGCTGGTGGGGTGCACCACGACCTCGATGCGGTCGAACGGGATGCCGAAGAGCAGGTGCGCCTCGATCACCTCGAGCCCCTTGTTGACCAGGGTCGCCGAGTTGATCGTGATGACCGGGCCCATGTCCCAGGTGGGGTGGTTCAGCGCCTGGTCCGGCGTCACCTCGGCGAGCTGCTCACGCGTGCGGCCGCGGAACGGGCCGCCGCTCGCGGTGAGCACCAGCCGGCGTACCTCCTCGGGGCTGCCGCCGCGCAGGCACTGGGCCAGCGCGCTGTGCTCGGAGTCGACCGGCACGATCTGGCCCGGCTTCGCGCGCTCGAGGACCAGCGGGCCGCCCATGATCAGCGACTCCTTGTTGGCGAGCGCCAGGGTGGTGCCGGCGTCGAGAGCGGCCAGCGTCGGCCGCAGCCCGACCGCGCCGGTGATGCCGTTGAGCACCACGTCGCAGGGGCGCCCCGCCGCCTCGACGCTCGCGTCCTCCCCGAGCCCGTGGAACGCCGGCGCGAACTCCTGGACCTGCCGCTCGAACGGCACCGGGTTCGACCCGCCCGCCGTCAGCCCGACCACCCGGAACCGGTCCGGGTTGGCGCGCACCAGGTCGAGTGCCTGGGTGCCGATCGACCCGGTCGAGCCGAGGATCACGATGTCGCGAGGAGCCACGGGCTCATCCTCCCAGCATCGGATCCTGGCCCGCGCCGCGCCCGTCGAGACTATTGTCCTGCCATGGGTGACCCCGGTGGGCGGTCCGACGTGGCCTGCGAGAACTGCGGCGTCACGCTGGGTGCCACCACGAAGTTCTGTCCCGAGTGCGGCACGCCCATCGTCGCTGCGCCGCCCCGGGAGACACGCAAGACGGTGACGTTGCTCTTCTGCGACGTGACCGGTTCGACCGCGATGGGCGAGCAGCTCGACCCGGAGGCGTATCGCGGCGTGATGGGTCGCTACTTCACGGTTGCCAGCGAGGCGGTCGAGCGGCACGGCGGCACGGTCGAGAAGTTCGTCGGGGATGCCGTGCTGGCCGTGTTCGGGGTGCCGGAGGTGCGGGAGGACGACGCGCTGCGCGCCGTGCGGGCGGCCCACGAGCTGAACGTCGGGGTCGCCGCGTTGTCGGCGGAGCTCGCGCGTTCGCTCGGCGTCGAGCTGGTCATCCGCACCGGGGTGAACACCGGTTCCGTCGTCACGGGGTCGGCCCGCGCCGGCGGCTCGTTCGCGACCGGCGACGCGGTCAACGCCGCGGCCCGGCTCGAGCAGGCGGCTCCCCCAGGCTCGATCCTGCTGGGTGCCGAGACCTTCGCGCTCGTGCGCGACGCGGTCGACGTCGAGCCCGTCGACCCCATCACCGCCAAGGGCAAGGCCGAGCCGCTCGCGGCCTACCGGCTGGTGGCCGTCGATGCTGCCGCCACCGGTCGTGCCCGTCGCGCCGACGCTGAACTCGTCGGCCGCGACCGCGAGGCCCGCGTGCTCGAGGACGCGCTCGAACGGACCCTGGCAAGTGGTCGCAGCCACCTGGTGACGGTGCTCGGGGCGGCGGGGATCGGGAAGTCCCGGTTGGTCGCGGACTTCGTGTCCCGCGTCGGGGACCGCGCCGACGTGGTGGGCGGTCGGTGTGTGTCCTACGGGCAGGGCATCACCTACTGGCCCGTGGTCCAGCTGCTCCACCAGGCCCTGGGGTTGAGCGGAGGAGAGTCGGACGAGGTTGCGCGGCACGCGCTCACCAGCTTGACGAACGGCAGCGCCGACGGCGAACGGGTGAGCGAGCTGCTGATGCCGCTGCTTGGTCAGGCAGGTACGCCGGGAGACGCCGAGCAGACCTTCTGGGCCGTACGCCGCGCGCTGGAGCAGCTCGCTGCCCGCAAGCCGCTGGTCGTCACCGTCGACGACCTGCACTGGGCCGAACCGACTTTGCTGGACCTGCTCGAGCGGGTCCGTGACGAGGTGCAGGACCTGCCCCTGCTCCTGGTCTGCCAGGCCCGCCCCGAGCTGCTCGACACCCATCCCTCCTGGGGCGGCGGTTCGATGAACTCCATGACGTTCGGGCTCGAGCCCTTCACCGCTGACGAGACCGACGCGTCGATGAGCGCGCTGCTCGGTGGAGGCGTGCCCCCGGGGGTCGTCGCCGAGGTCGTGGGTCGGGCCGGGGGCAACCCCCTCTTCGTCGAGGAGATCACCGCGCACCTCGTGGAGATCGGGCTGCTGATCCGCGACGGCACCAGTTGGCGCGTCACCGGCGACCTGACCCAGGCGCGGATCCCGCCCACCGTTTCTGCCCTGCTGGCCGCCCGGCTCGACCGGCTGCCCCCGGCCGAGCGTCGGCTGCTCGAACGGGTCTCGGTGATCGGACTCGAGCTCACGACCGACGAGGCCGTGGCCCTGGCGGCTGACGCCCAGAGCGCCGGTGATGTACCAGCTGTGCTGGCAGCGCTGACCCGACGTGACCTCCTGCGCAGGGTCCGTGGCCCGGGCGGCGAGTCGTGGGCGTTCAAGCACGTCATGATCCGTGACGCGGCGTACGACTCCCTGCCCAAGGCGGTCCGCGCCGGGCTGCACGAGCGCTTCGCGGACCGCGTCGAGGCCGCGGGCACAGACCCGGGCGCCGAGCGCGAGGCGTTCGTCGGACACCACCTCGAGCAGGCCGCTCGCCTGCGCCGGGACCTCGGGATGGTGGGACCCGAGCTCGAGGAGCTCACCGTGCGCGCGGCGAAGACACTCGCCGCGGCCGCCCGCGCGGCCCGGGACCGCGACGACCTCGCTGCCTCCCTCGCCCTGATACGTCGTGCCGTGGCCCTCAAAGGGCTCCCGGTCACCCTGATGCGCGACCTCCAGGTCGGCCTGAGCCTCGCACTGCACGACCTCAGCCGTCCCCGGGAGTGCGCCGAGGTCGTTGAGGAGTACGCCGCGAGCCTGGACGCCTCATCCACCGACCTCGACCGCGCCTACGTCGAGAGCCAACGACTGAACTGCCGCCTCCTCCTCTCCGAGGACGTCGCACCCGCAGAGGTCGCCGCGAGCGCATCGCGCGCGGCCACCCTCGCCCGCGCCGCCGGCGACCGGCAGCGGCTCGCCGTCGCACTGCACATCAGGTTGATGGCCCAGTCCATGCTGGCGCGCTGGGAGGAAGCGCGGGGCGTCGTGGACGAGCTCGTCGTCACCGGTGGTCCGTACGAACGGCGCATGGCACACATCATCACCGGCGCGATCAACCTGTGGGGGCCCGCGCCGATGTCCGTGCTCCGGTCCCACGCCGAGGCGATGGGAACGGACGAGAGCTCACCCGGGCACGACGCACAGCGCGAGATGTTCCTGGCCATCACGTCCGCCGCCATGGATGCGCCCGACTCTGCCGAGCGCACCGAACGTGCCTACCAGACCCACCTCGGCCTCAACGAAGGAGCCGCCAGTCCGTACTTCATCGGCCTCCTTGCCGTCGCACCGATGCTGAGCGGATCGTGCCGCCGCGCGATCGACCTGCTCGACCACGCCATCGCGGACTGCCAGGAGAAGGGCGACCTCGCGCACGCCTCGACCCTGCTCGGCGACAGGGCCACGATGATGCTCGAGCTGGGCCTCGACACCGCGGAGATCCGCCCCGTGCTCGAGGAGGCAGTCGCCTGCACCTCGTCCTACGACGTGATCTCGCTCGCGCAGAACGCCGCCGTCGGATCCGCGATCGCCCTGCGTGAGGGCGACCTCGACACCGCGGTGAGGTTGGGGCGTGAGGCGGTAGAGATCGTGGACCGGAGCGACCAGGCGTCCTTCCGGGCAGCGGCTCGCGTGGTGGCCGCCGAGTCGGCCGGTGCCAGCGGTGACCACGTCGAGCAGCGGCGGTTGCTCGAGGAGGCGCTCGCGATCTACCGGTCGAAGGAGATCGTCCATCGCGCCCGCCTCGCCGAAGCCCGGTTGGCCCAGCTCCCATGACCCGCGGCCACGAAATCGTTGGCTCCGGGCCCCTGTGGGAACGGAACCGCGCGGATTAGGCTCGGGACATGACCGATTCCCTCGCCGGTGGCCCCTCGCTCCCCCAGGAACGCCGCCTCGTCACCGAGATCCCCGGACCCGGCTCGCTGGAGCGGCTGGACCGGAAGAAGGCGCACGTCGCGGACGGGGTCGGCACGATGCTTCCGGTGTTCGTGGTCGCGGCGGGTGGCGGCGTGATCGTCGACGTCGACGGCAACTCGCTGATCGATCTCGGTTCTGGGATCGCCGTCGCGTCGGTCGGCAACGCGGCGCCCTCGGTCGTCCGCAACGTGCAGGAGCAGGTCGCGGCGTTCACGCACACCTGCTTCATGATCACGCCGTACGACGGCTACGTGGACGTGTGCGCCGCCCTCGGAGAGCTGACCCCGGGCGACCACGCGAAGAAGTCGGCGCTGTTCAACTCGGGCGCCGAGGCCGTCGAGAACGCCGTGAAGGTCGCGCGCGTCGCCACGGGCCGGGACGCCGTGGCGGTCTTCGACCACGCCTACCACGGGCGCACCAACCTGACGATGGCGATGACCGCGAAGAACATGCCCTACAAGCAGGGCTTCGGGCCGTTTGCGGGCGAGGTCTACCGGGCGCCGATGTCCTACCCGTTCCGCGACGGGCTGACCGGCGAACAGGCCGCCACCCGTGCGATCGACGTGCTCGACAAGCAGGTCGGCGCCTCGAACCTCGCCTGCGTCGTCATCGAGCCGATCCAGGGCGAGGGCGGCTTCGTCGTACCCGCTCCCGGATTCCTCCCCGCGATCGCCGCGTGGTGCACCGCCAACGACGTGGTGTTCATCGCCGACGAGATCCAGTCGGGGTTCTGCCGCACCGGCGACTGGTTCGCCTCCGACTTCGAGGGCGTCGTGCCCGATCTGGTCACGACCGCAAAGGGCATCGCGGGCGGGCTGCCGCTGGCGGGGGTCACCGGCCGGGCGGACCTGATGGACAGCGTGCACGTCGGCGGGCTCGGAGGGACGTACGGCGGCAACCCCGTCGCCTGCGCCGCGGCCCTGGGTGCGATCGATGAGATGCGGACACACGACCTCGTCGGGCGAGCCAGGGAGATCGGCACGCTCATGGAGGGGCGGCTGCGGACCCTCGCCGCCGACCACCCGGTCATCGCCGACATTCGCGGTCGTGGCGCGATGATGGCGATTGAGCTGTGCGCCCCGGGCACCGCGAACCCGGACCCCGTCCGGACCGCGGCCGTCTCGGCGTACTGCCACCAGCACGGCATCGTCACCCTCACCTGCGGCACCTGGGGCAACGTGTTCCGCTTCCTGCCTCCGCTGTCGATCTCCGACGGCCTGCTCCATGAGGGGTTCGACGTCGTCGCGGAGGCCTTCGCCGCCACCGCCTGACCCACCCGGTGGTCGAGCAGCGAGGCGCGCCAGCGCCGAACGTCGTCGAGACCCCGCAAGTGCGCAGGGCAGCGACCACCCGGCGTACCGCCCTGCCTTCGTTCTGGGGTCTCGACATCGCTCGCTGACGCTCGCTGCTCGACCACCGGCAACGCTCGCCGACGCTCGCTGCTCGACCACCGGCAACGCTCGCTGCTCGACCACCGGAGGGTCAGCGGGCGCCGGTCATCGCCTTGGCGGTGCCGCCGGAGAGCTTCTGGGCGAGGTAGATCGGGATCGCCGACAGGACCACCAGTACGGCCGCGACGACGTTGACGACCGGGGCCTGGTTGGGGCGGAAGAGGTTCTGGAAGATCCAGATCGGCAGGGTCTGGTCCTGGCTGCTGGCGGTGAACGTGGTCACGACGATCTCGTCGAAGGACAGCCCGAACGACAGCAGCCCGCCGGCGAGCAGGGCCGAGCGGAGCATCGGCAGCGTCACCAGGCGGAACGTCGTGAACGGGCCCGCGCCGAGGTCCATGGAGGCGTCCTCGAGGTTGCCGCCGAGCCGCTGGAAGCGCGCCTGGACGTTGTTGAACACCGTGACGATGCAGAACGTCGCGTGCGCGATCACGATCGTGAGCAGGCTCAGCTCGAGACCGAGCACGGTCTTGAAGGCGTTCCGCAGCGCCAGGCCTGTGACGATCCCCGGCAGCGCGATCGGCAGGATGATCAGCAGGGACACGACGTTGCGCCCGAAGAAGCGGGTACGCCGCAGCGCCATCGCCGCGAGCGTCCCCAGCACCAGCGCGATCACCGTCGCGAACATCGCCACCTGCAGGCTGGTCCACAGCGCCGCGCGGGCGCCCTCCGAGTGAGCGGCGACGTCCCACCAGTGCAGGGTCAGCTTCTTCGGCGGCCAGCCGAACGACCGATCGGCGTTGAAGGAGTTCAGCACCACCAGGAGCAGCGGCGTGTAGATCACCACCAGCACAAGGAGGGTGAACCCCGTGAGGGCGGCGCGCAGGCCAACCGGGAGCCTCACGGGTGAGGCCGTTTCAAAGGGAGTCCAGGGCGCCGGTGCGGCGGACCGCGGCGAGATAGACGAGCATCACGACCACCGGGATCGTCGCCACCGCGGCCGCGAACGGCAGGTTGTTGGCCGCGCCCTGGTTGTCGTAGACGACGTTGCCGAGCAGCTGCCCGGTGCCGCCGACGATGCGGACGGCGATGTAGTCGCCCAACGACAGCGAGAACGTGAAGATCGACCCCGCCACCACCGCCGGGAACGCCATCGGCAGCACGACCCGCCGCAATGTCATCCCGGACCCGGCACCCAGGTCGGCCGACGCCTCGAAGAGCGAGTTCGGCAGTCGCTCGAGACCCGCATAGATGGGCAGGATCATGAACGGCAGCCACAGATAGGCCAGCGTGATCGTGGTCGCCAGCAACCCGTAGCCCGGCGTGCCCAGCCCGAACGGCGACGCGATCGAGTCGATCAGGCCGTTCTGGGCAAGCAGCCCGCGCCAGGCGTACGCCTTGACGAGGTACGACGCCCACAGCGGCATCAGCACCGCGATCACCATCAGGCGCTGCAGTCGAGGTGAGGCGACCTTGGCCATGTAGAGCGCGATCGGGAACGCCAGCACCGCGTCCACGATCGTGACCAGCGCCGCGATCCCCAGGGTCCGCAGGGTGATGGTGCGGTAGACCTCGATGGTGAGGAGGTCGCGGAAGTTGTCGAGCGTCCAGACCCGCTCGATGTTGCCGGTGAAGGAGTTCTGCCCCCAGAGCGACGTGACGAACAGCGCAGCCAGCGCCCCGAGGTAGACCAGCCCCAGCCACAGCATCGGCGGCAGCAGGAGCAGGCCCACCCGAGCGCCGGATCGGCGTAGCAGGCGGCGGCCGGAGCGCGGGATCGCCCCGATTCCGCGCCCCAGCCGTCGCAGGAGGTTCACTCAGGTCAGCCCTTGATCTCGGTCCAGGCCTGGGTCCAGGCGCCGTAGTCGGTGCACTTCACGTCCGTGCGACCGTCGAGACACTGCTCGATCGGCGTCGTCCAGTAGTGGATCTGGGCGGCGTAGGCGGCGTCGGTCGCGTGGTACGTGTCGCAGAACGACGGGTCCGAGGTCAGGGCGCAGGCCTTCGTGTTGGCCGGCGCCTCCCCGAAGTACTCCGCGACGGCGGCCTGGGCCTTCGGACTCGTGATGTAGTCCATCCACGCGTAGGCGCAGTTGGAGTTCTGCGAGTCCGCGCTGATCATCCAGGTGTCCGACCAGCCGGTGGAGCCCTCCGCGGGCAGGATCGCGTCGACCGGGACGCCCTCGCCCTGGGCGACCTGGGCGATGACCTCCCAGGTCGTGCCGATGACCGAGTCACCGGTCGAGAACGCCTGGATCTCCTTGAGATAGTCCGACCAGTACTCCGAGACGTGCTCCTTCTGCTTCTTGAGCAGGTCGACCGCGGCCGCGAGCTGGTCGGCGTCGAGGGCGTAGGGGTCCTTGATCCCCAGGTCGGGCTGCTTCGTCATGAGGTAGAGCGCCGCGTCGGCGATGTAGATCGGCGAGTCGTACGACGTGACCTTGCCGGAGTACGCCGATGCGTCGTCGAAGACCGCGCTCCAGCTGGTCGGCGCCGGTTTGACGTCCTTGGTGTTGTACATGAGCAGGTTGGCGCCCCAGCCGTGCGGCACGCCGTACATCTGTCCCTTGACGGAGTTCCAGGGCTGGTCCTTCAGGAACGGCTCGATGTCGCCGTAGTTGGTGACCAGGTCCGTGTTGACCGGGGCCACGTCGCCGGATGCGATCAGCCGGAGCGACGCGTCGCCGGACGCGGACACCACGTCGTACTCGCCGGTCTTCATCAGCTGGACGGCCTCGTCCGAGGTGCCGAAGTACTTCACGTTGGCCTGGCAACCCGTGTCGGACTCGAACGCGGAGACCCAGTCGACGGACTTGTCCGTGCTGCCGTCCTCCGCGTACCCCGGCCAGGCCAGGATGCTGACCTGGCCCTCCATGCCGGCGAGAGCGTCCTTCATCGGGATGTCGGGAGGCTGGAACCCCTCCGCGCCCGGGTCGGTCCCGCCGACGGTTTTTCCCGAGTCGGTGCCACAACCGGTGGCCAGCACGAGCACGCAGGCGCTCGCGACCAGGCTCATCTTCTTTCCGATGCATCTCTTCATGCTGTCTCCTCCTCAGGGGACGCAGCCCTGTTGACGGGGGAATCCGGATCGGACCCGCCCAGGGACACCAGGTGGTCGCGACGCCAGGTCAGGACGACGCGTTGGTCGCGCCGCTCGAGGGCCGCGTCGATGGAGCGGTCGGAGTTCTGGTGGGACACGGTGAGGATCGCGCCGGCATCGAGCTCGACCACCGAGTGGGTGGTCGCGCCGAGGTAGACCACCTCGCGCACGACGCCCTCCGCGACGCAGGTGGTCGCGTCGGGCGCTGGCCCGTCCGCCGGGGCGACCAGCTGCACCTTCTCGGGACGGATGACGAACGGCCCGTCCGCGCCCAGCAGGGCGCGGGCGACCGCTCCCTCGAGCAGGTTGGAGGTGCCGACGAAGCCGGCGACGAACGCACTGGAGGGCTGCTCGTAGAGCTCGACAGGCGTGGCCAGCTGCTCGATGCGGCCCTCGTTGAAGACCGCGATCCGGTCGCTCATCGTGAGCGCTTCCTCCTGGTCGTGCGTGACGAAGACGAACGTGATGCCCACCTCGCGCTGGATCTCCTTGAGCTCGATCTGCATCTCCCGGCGGAGCTTGAGGTCGAGCGCGCCCAGAGGCTCGTCGAGGAGCAGGACCTTGGGTCGGTTCACGAGCGCCCGAGCCAGGGCCACCCGCTGGCGCTGGCCACCGGACAGCTGGTGCGGGCGACGCTCGCCGTACCCCTCGAGCCGGACGGTGGCCAGCGACTCCTCGGCGCGGCGGCGGCGTTCGCCCCTCGGGACCTTCTTCACGCGCAGGCCGTACTCGACGTTCTGGCGCACGCTCAGGTGCGGGAAGATCGCGTAGTCCTGGAAGACCGTGTTGACGTCGCGGGCGTAGGGCGGGAGGTCGGTGACGTCGTCGTCACCGAGCTGGATGCGGCCGCTGGTGGGCTGCTCGAAGCCCGCGAGCAGGCGCAGGACCGTGGTCTTGCCGGAGCCCGACGGGCCGAGCATCGAGAAGAACTCGCCGTCGGCGATGTCGAGGTCGAGACCGTCGACCGCCCGCACTTCGTCGAAGTGCTTGCTGAGACCCCGCACGGAAATCGCCGTCGGCATGACCGCACCGTAGCGAAGCCGGGCCTTCGACTTCCATCGTCTGAGCTCGCACTCGCAACGATTTGCGTGGTCGTTACCCAGTCGTGACACCGGATAACGCGGGGGGCCGGGGGCGGCGGCAACAAACCGCCCGACCCGCGCGTCCCAGTCCCAGGCCGGCGCGTGAGCGTCGCGGAGACTGGAGGGGTGATGGCACGGGTGCGGATCCTCGGGGTGGTCCCGGTGCTGCTTGGCCTGTTGCTGGCGCTACTGGTCTCGACCACTCCCGCGTTCGGCGCCAAGCCGCATCACAAGCACCGGAAGCCGGTCACCCCTTGCTCGCGGGGGCTCGTCGCGCTCACGTTCGACGACGGGCCGTCGGCGACCGTGACACCTCGACTGGTGCGGAGGCTGAAGCGCCTCGACGTACGGGCCACGTTCTTCATGGTCGGCAACCGCATCGCCTCGGCGCCGGACGCCGCCCGCCTGGTCGAGCGGGCCGGCTTCACGATCGGCAACCACACCTGGGCGCACACCGACCTGACCACCCAGACGAACGCCGAGATCCGCGACGCGTTGGGCTCCACCCGGCGCGAGATGGTCGACGCGGGCCTGACGCCCAGCCACCTGATGCGACCGCCGTACGGCGCCCTGGACGATGCCGCGCGGAAGGTCGTCGAGCGCGAGGGGTATCTGCCGGTGCTCTGGACCATCGACACGCGGGACTGGAGCGGGCTGCGCCCCAGGGAGATCGAGGCCCGGGTGCTGGAGGGCAGCAAGCCGCACGCCACGAACATCGTGCTGCAGCACGACGGCGTCACGAACTCGCCTGCGACCCTGCGCGCGCTCCCCGACGTGGTGGCCCGGCTGCGCAAGCGGGGCTTCTGCTTCGCGGCGCTCGCCGAGAACGGTCGGCCGACGCCGCCGGTCCCCACGGCGACCATCACCCACTCGACGGAGCGCGTGGTCGAAGGCGACCGGGCCGCCATCACGGTGCGCCTGGACGAACCGACGTCTCGACCGACGAGCATTCGGGTGGTCACGAAGGACGTGAACTCCAGCGGTGACGACTTCGGCTGGACCTCGAAGCGGGTGCGGTTCGGGATCGGCGAGCGCGTGGCGAAGGTGACCCTGCCCGTCCGGAACGACGGGCTGGACGAGCCGCGCGAGGAGGTGATCCTCCGGCTGGCCGACGGACGCGGGGCAGTCGCGCTCCCCACGGACGGCCGGTCCGTGACGATCATCGACCAGGACGACCCACCAAAGGTCACCGTCACCGGAAGCATCGTCACCTCCTCCAACGTCATCGCGGTCGGCGCGCCGGTCACCGTGCGGCTCGCCGAGCCGAGCGGGCGCGACGTACGCGTCCGGATCCGCACGCACCGCGCGTCGGCCGGGCGCGACGACTACCTTCCGGTCGACACCTGGCTGAGCGTGCCGGCCGGCACGCGGGTCGCCGAGCTCCCGGTCACGGTGCTCCCCGGGCCGGTCGGCGAGAGGGTCGAGACGATCCGGGTGGACGTGCTCGACGTACGCCACGCCGTACTGGCCGGGGCGGGCCGGACCACCCTGACCGTCCGACCCGCGACGACGCGGGTGGCGCCGAGGCTCACCTCACCGGGTCCGGACTGGTCCTGATCTCCGAGCCAGTCGGCGGCTACAGCTCCTTGATGCCCCAGGGGCTGCCGTAGGCCGTCAGCAGGTCGAGGAACGGCACCGCATCGAACGCCTCCGGACCGAGCACCCCGACCCCGGCCCAGGTGCCGTTGGCGAGCAGCTCCAGGGCCACGACCGGGTTGATCGCGGTCTGCCACACGACGCACTGGTGGCCGTACTCCTGCATCGACCACTCGTTGTCGACGACGTGATAGAGGTACGTCGACCTCGGCTGGCCGTCCTTGCCGGTGCCGGTGACCCAGAGTCCGGCGCACGTCTTGCCCTTCATCAGCGGACCGAGGTCGGCCGGGTTGGGCAGGCACGCGGCCACGACGTCGCGGGGACTGACCTCGACTCCCCCGACGGTCACCTTGTCGGTGCGATCGAGGCCCACCTTGTGCAGCACCTTGAGCACCTCGATGAACTCGTCACCGAGGCCGTACTTGAACGTTGCGCGCCTGCAGTCGATCCAGCGCGGCATGAGGAGGACCTCCTCGTGCTCGACGTTGACGCACTCGACGGGGCCGATGCCCTCGGGGAAGTCGAAGACCTCCGGCTCGGAGAACGGTTCGGTGGTGAACCATTCGCCGTCCTGCCAGATCACCGGCGGGTTGAGGCACTCCTCGATCGTGGTCCAGATCGAGAAGCTGGGTGCGAAGTCGTAGCCCTCGACGGTGAGGTTGGACCCGTCCCGGGTGCCGAGCTCGTCGATCGCGGAGAACAGGTGGTCGGCGGCGTACCTCGCGAACACGTCGGAGAGGCCGGGCTCGACGCCGATGCCCACGAGCGCGAGGTTGCCGTCGCCGGCCCACGCGTCCGCGGCGGCGAACTGCTCGTCGCCGAGCTTCACGCCGGTCTTCTCGTGCGGCGCCCCGGGGTGCGGCCTGCTCAGCGACATCGCCATGTCGAGGTAGTCGGCGCCCGCCGTCTTCGCGCCCTCGAAGATCGGCATCACGAACCGGGGGTCGACGGCGTTCATCACGTGGGTGATGGCGTGCTCCCTGCAGAGCTCCGCAACGGACTCCGAGCTGGCCGCGTCGACCCGGGCACTGGTGAAGCGGTCGTCGATCGCGGCGGCCCTCTGGGCGCTCGCCTCGTTGTAGTCGGCGATCACGACTGCCTCGAAGAAGTTTCGTCGCTTGGCGATGGCGGCGAATGCCGCGCCCACTCCCCCGGCGCCGACCAGCAGGATCCGCATCGGATCACGCACCGATGTAGCTCATCACGTGCTTGATCCGCGTGTAGTCCTCGAGGCTGTACGCCGAGAGGTCCTTGCCGTAGCCCGAGTGCTTGAAGCCGCCGTGCGGCATCTCGGAGACGAACGGGATGTGGGTGTTGATCCACACGACGCCGAAGTCGAGCTTCTTCGACATCCGCATCGCGCGGCCGTGGT
>JAOPXC010000402.1 GCA_025965335.1 Nocardioides sp.
GCCGTCGTGGTGGAAGCGCAGGGCGATCGAGTGGTCGCCATACGCGTCTGGGACGCACTGGTCGCGATGGTCGGGGCCGCCACCAGTCGGGGCGCTCTTGATGCCGGCAAGCAGGTCCTCCGCGGCCTGTCCGTCGAGGCGCCGGGACTCAATCAGAGCCGCGGGACCATCGCCGGGGTATCGGTCGTACTGGCACACAGAGATCGAGTCGACCGCGTCGAGGTCGCGCAGGTCGAACGCATGGGGCGGGCGGACGAACTGCTTCGCCTGCACCGGCGAGGTGATGTCGCAGCCGTTGTTGTCGGTGGTGAACCTTCGTGCCGACCCGAGGATGCGGTCGGTCAGGTCCTTCGTGTCGGCGTCGGCCCACAACTGCAACTGGACGGTGTCGAAGGTCCCTGCGGTGATCGCCCACCCCGCGAAGTCGGCCACGCCGTCCTCGGGGGCGCCGACCGCGCCCGAGGCCGCGAAGGTCAGGTGGGGCGCCCAGAGCTCCTGAGGGGCTGCGCCGAAGATCTCGGGTCGACCGTCGTCCTGCGGGATGCAGCCGATGTCCAACACCCCGCCAGCGGACCCGTTGCGCGAGACGTATGGCTCGGGCGGCAGCTCGGGCTCGAGACCGGTGGTGGCGCACCAGTCGGACTGAGGTTCGTAGCCGTAGGCCCAGGTCGCCGGCACCTGGACCGCGACGTTGCGCCAGCTCACCCAGCGCCAGCCGGCGTCGGCTGCCGGGAGCGCGCCAGCCGGCAGCTCCTCCGTCCCGGTCGTGGGACCGTCGCCCTTGCCGTCGTCGCCCAGCACCCCGCCCGCGAGCGCCGTACCGCCGACCAGCACCAGCACCGCTGCCGCCACGACGGCCGGCAACCAGCGCCGACGCCGTGACCTGGGGGCGCCGGCGTCCAGCGGGACGGCCTCGAGGGCGTCGGCGCGCTGGACGAAGGCGTCGCGGAAGGCCCGTTCGGCGCGGGTGTCGTCGGTCATGAGGATTCCTCGGAGTCGCTGAGCCGGACGCGGAGGGCGGCCAGCGCACGGTGGACGTGGGAGCGGGCGGTGGGCTCGGTGCAGTCGAGAATCAGCGCGATCTGGGCGAAGGGCAGGTCCTCGTAGAAGCGCAGGACCACGGCGGCCCGTTGTCGGGTGGGGAGTTCCTCGCACAACCGCCACGCCTCGTCGGCGTTGGTGACCCCGGTGGCCGGGTCGGAGCCGTGTGACCCCGTGGGCAGCAGCGGCTCGGTGTCGTCGACCACGACCAGCCGGCCGTTCTTGCGCCAGCCTGAGATCGAGGCGTTGACGATGCTGCGCCGGACGTACGCCTCGGCGGTGTCGGAGCGCGACAGCGACTCCCAACGCGGGTAGGCGCGGCTCAGCGCCTCCTGAACGAGGTCGGGCGCGTCGTTCGCCGAGCCGGTGACGAGGTAGGCGAACCGCTGGAGCGCGCCACCGCGAGCCGTGACCCAGGCGCCGAAGTCGTCGGCGCTCGTGGGGTCAGGACCTCCGGTCACCGGCACCTCCTGCGTCGTCTCCACACTTCCACTACGTGACGGACGGTCGCTTCGTTGCAGCGGTTCCGCGGACCCACGAGCGCCCGGCGCAGCGTGACGCGGAAATCATGGTTTCCGGACCAGGAACCATGATTTCTGCGTCACGCGCAGTGAGTGCCGCCGGTCCGTGCCGATGGGCGATGTCAGGCCCCCGCGTCCGCGGCCGCCACGAAGGCCCGAACGAGTGGGTGGATGGGTGGCCCGGCGAGCGCGCCCACGTGCGGCTGGAACATGCTGGTCACGAAGAACGGGTGGTCGGGGAACTCTGCAGAAGTGCATCCCGACGAACGGCCCGTCCACCAGCGCGTCGAACCGGGCGCCGGGCACCGGCGTGACGATCCGCTCCTCGCCGTACAGGCTGCAGGCGAGGGCGGTCACAACGTTGGCGTCGCCACGACGCCTCGGCTCCGAGCTCGGACGCCAGGCGCGGCCGCAGCGCATTCAGCTCCTGGTGACTGCGGTGACCGCGGTCGTCGCCGAACAGCGCGATCCGGGCCTCAACCACCTGCGTTGGCCAGTCGGGCGAGCTCCTCGTCCACGACCGACGGGTCGAGCTTGGTGAAGATCGGCGTCGGCTTGGCGACCGGCTGCCCGACGACGAGCGGGCGGCGCTGCCAGCCGGGCGCCGAGCCGTAGCTGCCGCGGATGATCGGGTACGACGGTCCGCCGTCGAGGTCGGCGACCTCCTCGATGACGGGCATCGGGGAGATGTCGCCGGCGCCACCGAACGCGCGGTCCACCTCGTTGGCAGAGAACGGCAGGAACGGTGACAGGATGAGGTTGAGGTCGGCCACGCACTGCGCCACGACATTCAATATGGTGCCGAGCCGCTCCCGATCGGCGGGATCCTTGGCAAGCTTCCAGGGCTCGGAGTCCGACACGTACTTGTTCACCTCGCCCACGACCCGCATCGCCTCACCGATGGCCTGCTTCTGGCGGTGCCGGCCGATCAGGTCACCGACGGTGCCGAACGCCGCCTCGACGCCTTCCAGCAGCGCCGAGTCCTCGGCGGTGAGCGCCCCGGCCGGCGGGATCTCCCCGAAGTTCTTGGCGATCAGGGTGGCCGTGCGGTTGACCAGGTTGCCCCAGCCCGCGACCAGCTCGTCGTTGGTGCGCCGCACGAACTCCGCCCAGGTGAAGTCGGAGTCCTGGTTCTCCGGGCCCGCGGCCGCGACGAAGTAGCGGAACGCGTCGGGCTGGTAGCGGCTGAGCAGGTCGCGCACGTAGATGACGACCTTCTTGGAGGAGGAGAACTTCTTGCCCTCCATCGTCAGGAACTCCGAGCTCACCACCTCGGTCGGCAGGTTGAGCTCGCCGTAATCACGCGGCTCGCCACCCTTGTCGCCCTTGCCGGAGTAGGCCAGCAGCTCGGCCGGCCAGATCTGGCTGTGGAAGGTGATGTTGTCCTTGCCCATGAAGTAGAAGGACAGTGCCTCCTCCCCATAATCGGACTGGGGGTTCCACCATTCGCGCAAGGCGTCGGGGTTGCCTCTGCGGCGGGCCCACTCGATCGAGGCCGACAGGTAGCCCACGACCGCGTCGAACCACACGTAGAGCTTCTTGGTCGGGTTGTCGCGCCAGCCGTCGAGCGGCACCGCGATGCCCCAGTCGATGTCGC